>JABHEX010000088.1 GCA_018676385.1 Akkermansiaceae bacterium | reverse complement strand
AGACGAATTTGTCGAATTTTATATTTCTCGAAACTGCTCTCTTTTGGGGGACACTATAAATCCATGGACACCATCACCCTTCTCTCCGCCGCTGAACAAGTTGCCGCGCACCTGCGGGAGGCGCTGCTGCGTGAGGGATCGAGCGGTACGATCGCGGGGGTGCGTCCGCTGGCGACGGATCTGGGAGTCAACCGCAAGACGGTCGAGCGCGCGCTGAACCAGCTTGAGCGTGAAGGCTTGCTGGTGGCACAGGGAGTGGGTCGGAGGCGCAGGGTCGTGCTGCCGAAGGACCATGCTCCGCCTGCATTGCGGGTGGCGATGCTGCTTTACGAGCCGCAGGCGCAGACCGAGGGCTGGCTTATGGAGTCGCAGCACCTGCTGCAGGAGGCCGGACACGGGGCGTTTTTCGCTGACAAGAGCCTGCTGGAACTGCAGATGAATGTGAAGCGGGTCTCGCGGTTGGTTCAAAAGACGGAGGCGGACGCCTGGGTGGTAATCGGTGGTTCGCGGCAGGTGCTGGAGTGGTTCGCGCAGCAGGATACGCCGGTCTTTGCCCTATTCGGGCGCTATCAAGGGCTGTCGGTCGCGGGCACGAAGCCGGACCATGTGCCCGCTTTTGCCGCTGCCACGCGTCATCTCGCCGGACTCGGTCATCGGCGAATCGCCCTACTCGCCCGTCCGGAGCGGCGGCTGCCGAAACTGGGCCGCGCCGAGCGCGCCTTTCTCGAGGAACTCAAGGCCCACGGCATCCAGACCGGAAGCTTCAATCTACCGCACTGGGAGGGAAGCCCTGAGAGCCTTCACCAGTGTCTCGAGTCGTTGTTCTCAAAAACCCCACCCACTGCCCTCATCCTCCCAGAAGCGCCGATGTACTTTGCTGTGCAGCAGTTCCTCGGCAATCGGGGGTTGCGGGTTTCGCAGGACGTCTCGCTGGTCTGCGCTGACGGCGACCGGAGCTTCGAGTGGTGCCGGCCCACCGTCGCCCACATCAGCTGGGACTTCCGACCGGTGGTGCGCCGCGTGGTCAGGTGGACGAACAACGTGGCAAAAGGAAAGGATGACCGGAGGCAGAGTTTTACCAAGGCTGAGTTTGTGGCGGGAGGAACCGTGGGGGCTTTGAAGGTGTGATATGGTAAGGCGGTTGGAAATGGGAAAATGTCCCAGCAAGAAATACGGTTGTCATTTAGCGTATATTTATTAACCTACCTGGACCTACGTTAACCCAATTGTGAATCGACCTGCGCTAGATACTGCTACCAATAAATTCTTGTTTTCGCTCTTTAATGGCCTGCTTCTGTTTATCGGAATCAGTTCGGATGTTGAGGCGTTTCAGTGGGAGACTGCCAAGTACAAGGGGCAAGACCATGTGACGTTAAGAAGTTTGAAGAGCTTTTACTTTTTCGACAAGATTAGCTATGGTGCAGACATCGTGCTCTACCGTGCCCCAAGTATAAGGCAGGGAAAAAAAACTCCAGAGATTGAGATGAAGTTTCGATCGGGGTCTTATTCTTGTACGATGAACGGTGTGCTTTTTAAACTTAGTCATCCTGTCATCAATAATGGGGGTAAATACCTAATTTCAAGGACAGATCTTGTTAAGCTAGTTGATCCTGTGTTGCGGCCATCGCATATAAAAAATGCTAAACCGTTTACGACAGTGGTGATTGACCCAGGGCATGGAGGAAAAGATTCTGGGAGTTTGGGTTTCTACAAGGTACATGAGAAATATTATGCGCTCAAGATTGCCCAAATGGTGAGAGATGATTTGCAGAAACTTGGCTATCGTGTGGTTATGACGCGTGACAGTGATGTATTTGTTAGTTTGGCGAACCGTGTGCGCATAGCGAACAAATACCCTGACGCGGTTTTCATTAGTATCCATTTTAACTCTGGAGGAAATGGTAAGGCTAACGGGATAGAGACTTTCACTATTTCTCCCGTGGGGGTGCCGCACATGGGCAGAGGGGTGCAGCAGCGGGATTTTCGTGTGGTGCCTGGAAATAGAACTGATTCTGCAAGTATTGCGCTTGCTACAGCAGCACATAGCCGTGCCTTGTTGTATCTAAATGACCCGAAGTGGGGTGCTAACTATCAGATCGAAGATAGAGGTATTAAGCGTGCACGCTTCAATGTGCTGACTGGAATCCGGATTCCAGCTATCTTATTAGAAGGAGGATTTATTTCAAACAGAATAGAAGCGCGCAAGGTGCATTCTATATCGTACCAAAAAACTCTAGCTGCTGCTATTGTTAGGGCGGTCAGGGTGTATCGTAAGTCGATAGTTGGAAGGTGAATTTTGATCTTCAGCTATCTAGAGGCTAATTTCCCAGCGCATGAACATGGTGGTTATGCTGGATTCGCTAACAGATAATTGGTCTGCAGCATCAGACCGAGTGATGGTGGCGCTGATTTGTCCATTGGCAAAAGTAGGTGTAATATCGTGCCATGTAGAAAAGTCTGTGGACCATTGTGCTGTGTAAGTTATGTCCTCGCGAACTGATGGGAGGATGCTGGTGAGGGTATGATCCATGGATGAGTTAGTCGTTACTACTCCAATTGCCATTTCTGCATCGGATGGATCCTCCGCGTTAGTATGGAAGGCGTATTCGACCAGGTTAATTCGACCATCTTCATCGTCATCACCGGTCATGCCGCCAGTGATTGTGGGGTGGTTATTCTTGACCCAGAGGGCATAACCTGTTGGGCGGTAATCGACCTTAATATTTTTCAGTCCACTAATCGTGACCGTTTCTGTATGTGCTACCGAACCCCCAATTGAAAAGGTGATGACTGCTGAGCCATCAATGGATACTGGCAGCGCATAGCCCCCTGAGCTTGATGATCTGGTGTAGTTGCTGGATGTATCTACATCGACTTGGAAACCAGAAAGCCCTTCACCGGAGTCATATTCTGAATTTGTGTTAGAGTCGTCATATACAACTCCAGTCACGAAAGCGGCAGCATTGGCAGGATTTCCTAAGTCTTGGGTGACAAACTGAGGGCCAAACTCATTAATGGCACCGGTGTGAATCCCCACGCCGATTTCCTTAAAGGAGTCATTATGGATTGTTAAACGGTGACCGGGAGGGTTTTGCATGTTTTGCCCAACAAATTCGGGGTTGTAAGCTGGTGATTCGGTGTTGCTGGTATCTCCCCAGTCGGTTGCGAAACCCACATGCCCGTGTTGGACAGATTTTGCGTAGGCATAGACGTTTTCTGACAGCCCGAAGTAGTCGTATCCAAGCTTAGTGACTCGGACTCCCAAAGTATCTCCAGATGAGAAGGGGGGTGGTGGGTCTGATGAGCTATCGTGTCCTTGAAACAAATTAGTTTTCATGTCTAAGGAGTGAAGCTCCGCTGCTTGCTGAAGAATCTTGTTCGGTGCAAGTGGCTGTGCGATGGCGTCCATGTGGTTGTTCTCTATTGCCCATTCATACTGGGTGCTGATATCGTTGGTATCGATGTTCCAGAATGTGTAGGCGTCCAATACATCGCTATTGGTAGGTGTGGCAAGACGAGTGGCTTCGGCCTCGGCTGAGGCACGTGCGCGATTGATTTTTTCAATATACAACTGCTCGTCATTTCCTGGTGTGCCAAAATCATAGAAGTCCTTCTGGAATGACGATCCGATCTGGATATTGTCGATAAACCAGCCAATAAAGGAGGCGGTTTGTCCTTCTAGCGCATAAATACTGCCACTCGTGTGTGTGTATGTGAAGCGGATACAGATGTTCTGTCCTGCATAGGTAGAGAGATCTATCGTCTTCAGGCTAAATGCTACCTCTGTATCTGCGTTCGCACCCGTTATGTTGTAAACTTCTGACCAATTTTCTCCATTGTCTGTGGACACCTCTACTTTCCCGCGTTGGGCGATTGTCGCGTATCGTAGTCTACTCTGGAAATATAATTCGGTATCGGAGGTGATTGAAAATCTTGGGAATAAGACAAAGTTATCATCCAAATCGTCAAAGTTGTAGTGTGCTAGCTGAAACGCATTGGCGCCGTGATTGACTGTGCTCGACTGAATGAGTTGATATCCTGAATTAGTATTATCAACGACTTGAGCGGCGCCGTTGTCAGCGCTGTCGGAATGGCTTCCTACGATGGGAGCCGTTGGTGAACTTGCAGATGCAGCTACGCTTAGGTAAAGAGCAACGAGCGCAATACCAAATATGTTTTTAGCGATGTATCCAGCTACAGTGAGTGGTTTGAAATGTAAGGGTCCCATCAGATAATATATATTAACCGTGAAGGGAGGGAGTAATAAAATACCCCATTGCGCCAATATGTCAAATACTCAAATTAAACTGAGTTCACGCTAGTGATAGATTATGCTTTAGCACGCTAAGAGCATAGAGGCTGGCGGTTTCAACGCGTAAAACGATTTCACCAAGGCTCACTGGTTTAAAGCCAGCTGCATATGCCAGTTGGTATTCATCAGCTGAGAAATCGCCCTCGGGGCCAATGAGTAACTCCACGCCGCCAGTGACGGGATGTTTTTCTAACAATTCCTTAAAATGCACTGCCGCTGGATCGAGTGCGGCGATGATTCTGCAGTCTGTCGATTTTCCTGTATTAATCCAATCGGAAAATGCATGAGGTTCCTGGATTTTGGGAAGGTGGTTTTGGCCGCACTGCTTGCAGGCTTCAAGTGCGATGCGTTGCCACTTGGCTTGCTTCTTGGATACGGCATCAGGTCTTGCCACGGTGTGGGCTGTGATCAGTGGCTGAATGGTGCTGACGCCGAGTTCTACCGCTTTTTGCACGATCAGCTCCATATTACCGCCCTTGGGGATTGACTGACAGAGAGTCACTGGATGTTTTGGATGATCTTGAGTGGTGGCGGTTTCAATACGACACTCGATCGCGCTGCGCGAAGCTTGGGTGACAGTGCAGACGGCTGATTTTCCTTCCCCATCGAACACCTCAATGTGTTTGCCCTCTTTAACTCGCATCACACGCATTGCGTGATGCGCCTCCTCACCAGTCAGGAGGAGGGTGCGCTCGGTCCATGCACCGGGTTCAAGAAAGTAGCGGTTCATGGAAGTGGTTGTTAGGCAAATAGTTTACGAGCCAAAAAAGCGTTTAGCTTTCTCAAAAAACGACTCCTGCATCGGGTTGTTTTCCTCACCGATGGAATCAGAAAACTCGACGAGCTTTTCCTTCTGCTCGCTTTTGAGTTTGGTGGGGACCTCGACTTGCACCTCGACATGAAGGTCGCCCTTGCCGCCAGATCGTAGGTCCTTGATACCGCGGTTGCGCAGGCGGAATGTGGTGCCGCCTTGAGTGCCAGCTGGGATTTTGATTGATGACTTACCTTCGAGGGTGGGGACTTTTAATTCACCGCCGAGCGCGGCAGTAGAGAAGGGCATTGGGACTTCGCAAAATAGATCGTCGTCCTCGCGCTGAAAGATATCGTGTGGTTTGATGTGCAGAAACACGTAGAGGTCGCCAGGCTGACCACCGCGCACTCCAGCATCACCATTACCTGTTGAACGCAATCGCGTGCCATCGTCGACGCCTGCGGGGATGTTGATTTTGATTCGGGTGTCCTCATTGCGGCGTCCCTCGCCTCGGCAGTCAGGACATGGGTCTGAAATGATTTGCCCGGCCCCGTGGCATTCGGGGCACTCTGTTTGCTGAATGAAGATACCTGCTTGACGCGTTACAGTCCCTTGACCGCCACATGTTGAGCAGGTTTTTCGGCCGCTACCGCTTTTTGAGCCGGTGCTATTGCATGTTGAGCAGGCCTCAAGTTTTTCGATCTCAAGTTCCTTCTGCACACCTTCTGCGGCCTCTTCCAGAGTGATTTCTAAATCATAGCGCAGGTCACTGCCTGGTTTTTTACCAGATGGATCGCGGCGTCTGCGACCGCCACCACCAAAGATGTCCTCGAATCCGCCGCCACCGAAGGCTCCGCCAAATACCTGCGAGAAAATGTCCGAGGCATCGTGAAATCCACCGAAGCCGCCGCCTCCACGACTACCGCCTCCACCGTTTTCAAAGGCGGCGTGTCCGTAGCGATCGTAAGCTGCGCGTTTGTCCTCATCGCTCAGAGCCTCGTAAGCTTCACCAAGTTCTTTAAAATTGTCTTCAGCTTCTTGGTCGTCTGGGTTTTTGTCGGGGTGGAATTTAATCGCCAGCTTACGGTATGCTTTTTTCATCTCGGCATCTGTAGCCGATTTTGACACACCTAGTATTTCGTAAAAGTCTCTCTTTGCCATAATCTTATTCCCCTACCACAACCTTAGCATATCGGAGCACCTTATCGTTAAGCATATACCCCTTCTCAATCACATCAACAACCTTTCCCTTAAGATCATCACTTGGTGCTGGAATTTTCGTTATTGCTTCATGAACCTCTGGATCAAATGTTTCGCCCTTTGTTTCAAAGTGGGTCATACCTTGTTTGGTCAGCACGTTTAAGAACTTTGATTGAACAAGTTTCACGCCTTCGGTAAATGCCTTAACATCTTCCGTTTTATCCATT
>JABHEX010000087.1 GCA_018676385.1 Akkermansiaceae bacterium | reverse complement strand
GGGGGTGGCGAAGTAGCGATATGCTACGTCAATGGTGATTCCCTGCTCACGCTCTGCTTTAAGCCCATCAGTGAGAAGTGCCAGATTCACGTGCTCATCACCTCGCTGTTGACTCGATTGCTCGACAGCCTCCATCTGATCATCGAAGGTGTTTTTAGAATCATAGAGAAGGCGGCCAATAAGGGTAGATTTACCATCGTCAACACTGCCTGCCGTCGTAAAACGGAGTAAGTCCATATCAAGATATCCGGATGTATCCGCTGGTTCCACTGTGGATGTATCGTTTGAGCTCATGCTAAGTAGTATAAAATTGTTTTTTCAGATCTAAAAGTAACCTTCTTTTTTCCGGTCTTCCATGGCGGTTTCAGATCGTTTGTCATCTGAACGAGTTCCTCGTTCTGTCTGGCGAGCAGAGGCCACTTCTTGGATAACAGCATCGAGGTCAGAAGCAGCTGATTCAACTGCACCTGTGCATGTCGCATCGCCAATGGTACGGAAACGAACTACTTTTTTCTCTACGTTCTCGTGTTCTTGCACCGTTACAAAATCCGTCACAGCGAGCAACGAACCGTTACGCTCAAAGACTTCACGCTCATGAGAAAAGTAGATATTCGGCAGCTCAATATCTTCTTTTTTGATATACTGCCACACATCCATTTCAGTCCAGTTCGAGATAGGAAACACTCGGAAATGTTCGCCGTGATGTTTGCGGCCATTTAAAATATTCCATAATTCAGGACGCTGGTTTTTTGGGTTCCATGTACCAAAGTCATCACGATGTGAGAAAAATCGCTCTTTCGCCCGAGCCTTTTCCTCATCGCGCCGACCACCACCAAGTGCAGCGTCGAACTGATTCTCTTCAATGCCATCCAGCAGTGTCACGGTTTGAAGTCCGTTACGGCTGGCATTGACACCTTTTTCTTCCGTGACGCGACCATCATCGATTGATTTTTGCACACTTGCAACCACAAGGCGGGCGCCGATTTTCTCAACAAATTGATCACGAAATACGATAGTTTCAGGGAAATTATGTCCCGTATCGACATGCATCAAAACAAACGGAATCTTGGCTGGCCAAAATGCTTTGTATGCCAGATGAGCCATGACAATTGAATCCTTTCCTCCAGAAAACAGAAGTACTGGGTTTTCAAATTGTGCTGCTGTTTCACGTATGATGAAAATAGCTTCGGACTCTAAGTGCTCCAGGTGGCTAAGTGAGTAATTGGACATATGTGAGTGTTTGTTTTACTTAAAATGAAATTTTTGAACGGATTGCTTCGAGCAAAATAAAGACACTGTTCTCAATAGACTGCCCCTCTGTCTCGATCAACAGATCCGGTGATTGGGGTTCCTCAAAAGCGCTATCCTTACCTGTGAAATTCTTTAGCTCTCCTGATGCAGCTTTGGCATAAAGCCCTTTGACGTCACGCTGTTCACACGCTTCATAACTCGCCTTGACGAACACCTCAAAGTAATCGTCACCGATGGTGTCTCGCGCCAAATCACGCAACTCATGACGTGGAGTAATTACCGATACAAAAGTGATGATTCCTTGCTCAGCAAATACACGGGCCATGTGCGAAACACGACGTATATTCTCACGCCGATCATCATCAGAGAAACCCAGGTTTTTATTAATCCCTGAGCGTAAATTATCACCATCGAGAATAGTCGTCATTCGACCCTGCTCATGCAAAACTTTTTCCACAGCATTTGCTATAGTGGACTTACCCGAGCCCGACATACCATACAGCCAGACAACTATCCCACGCTGACAGAGCAATTTTTCTTTGCTCTCACGCGGGAGTTGATGATCAAACTCAGGATGGATATTATCTTGCACAGCTTTTTAACAATTGCGGTAATGTCGTGTTTATCGGGGTATTTGATGTCTGTCTGCTCTGGCCAGAAGCTGGCGCGGCAGTGCTTTGGGCTATGTGATCAATCAAATCAAGTTTAAAATAAGTAACTGACCCAATTTAGTAATGTATTAGCTGTGCTATCTATAATACCGAGTTTAGTTGTTGCGGCATGATAGTTAGATGCCTCCGCCACTGGTCGATCAATCCCAATTGGATCAAAACCACGTGACGTATCAGATTCCTTGAATCGCCACGTAGGGAAAATGCCATGCGCGACTAGTGATATAACAACAGACATCACGTCTTTGTTCAATAAAAAATGAACAAATCCATTTTAAGCAAAAAAATCCCCAAGTCGCGCATCTTACGACTTGGGGATAAAATTAAGCTTTCTGCTGTTTATAAAGTTGCGAATTTGCGTTCTATCGCCTCAAAAGCAGCAGTTTCAAGCACCTCATTCCCTATTTTATCGACAGCTTGTGCTGAAAACCCAAGAGCGATAAGTCGGCGTGCCTTGTGAGGAGGAATGCCACGTGCTCGGAGATAGAAAATTTCTTCGTCGCTAATGGTTGCCGAGGTGCTTCCGTGCGAACACTTTACTTGATCAGCATTGATTTCAAGACCCGGCATAGAGTTAGCCTCGGCCGTATCGTTCATCATGAGATTGCGACATGTTTGGTAAGCGTCTGTGTAGTGGGCGTCCTCATCTACTAAAATCAGACCAGAGAAAACTGTCTTAGCATTTTCATGGAGAGAATTTTTATAGAGCAGGTCACTATTTGTATGTGGTGCTGCATGATGCTGGAAAGTCCGCTGGTCGAACTGCTGCGTTCCAGAAGGAATCGAGCATGAGAGCATATCAGAATGACCTCCCTCACCATTCAGCTTACTGAGTGATTCATTACGCGCCCACTGGGCGCCGGTATTTAGTGTAAACGCCTTTGCTGTTGCACCGCGCTCTACCGTGGTTTCATTAATCTGAATGAAACGACTCGTTAGGTTTACCTCCTGCAAGGCGCAGTAAGTTAGTCGTGAACCTTCACCGGCAATGAGATCGTTAACCGCGATGCACAGGCCGGCATCTTCATTATTCGCAGAACTAAAACGATCCAACACACTGACCTCAGCATTTTTTCCTGTGATAATCAATGTATGAGGAAAAGAAATTTTGTTAGATCCTGATAACGAATGATTTACCTCGATGGGGGTTTCAACGACCACATCATCTGGCACATACAAAAAAAGCCCGCCCTTGACGTTGGCTTTGTGTAAAGCGGCAAACTTTTCTGATCCTAGCCGAGGTGTATTCCGCATGAAATACTGCTGCAGAAGGTCACTGTGCTTTTCCAATGCCTCTTCAAAAGGCATACAGATTACGCCCTCTGGAAGATCAGGAATCGAGAGGGTAATATTCGTTTGATCTTCAGGTGTAAAACCCTCGAAATCAAGCTGCTTAATATTTCCAAATCTCCATGATTCGATCTTACGTGTGGGCATGGGAAGAGATTCATATTCCGCTTGAGCGGCTTCTTGGAGCTCAGCAAACCAAGCAGGCGTTGTCATTGTCATCATAACTAGAATAAAATTTAGTGTTCAAATTAGCCGCTATCCAACGCTGCCTTCCATTTCAAGTTCCACGAGACGCTTAAGTTCTACGCTATATTCCATTGGAAATTCTTGTGCGAGCTCGTTGATGAATCCGTTTACCGCGAGTGACATGGCTGCCGCTTCAGGAATACCACGCTGCTCCATATAGAAGAGCATTTCCTCACTGACTTGAGAAACACTCGCCTCGTGTTGGGTGACGTGCTGGTTACCGCGCACGGTAATCGCGGGGTAGGTGTCTGTTTTGCTGTGTGAGTTGATTAGTAGGGCATCGCACTCTGTGTTATTTTTACACCCCTTAAGATTTTTTGGGATGTGGACTTGGCCACGGTATGTAGAGCGGCCTTCACCCACTGAGATAGACTTAGAAATTACGTTAGACGTTGTATTATCAGCCGCATGAATCATCTTGGCCCCAGTGTCTTGATGCTGCCCATCGTTAGCCAAAGCGATGGAAATCACTTCGCCACGTGCGCGCTCACCCTTCATCACGACACCTGGATATTTCATGGTGAGGCGTGACCCGATGTTACAGTCGATCCAACGAATCTCTGCATCTTCGTGTGCCATGCCGCGCTTGGTTACGAGGTTAAAGACATTCGAACTCCAGTTCTGCACGGTGATATACTGAATCTTGGCATCCTTCATCGCAACCAGTTCCACCACGGCGGAGTGCAACGTTGCGGTCTCAAATTTGGGAGCAGTGCAGCCTTCCATATACATCACCTCAGATCCTTCGTCGGCGATGATAAGAGTTCTCTCAAACTGCCCAAAGTTCTCTGAGTTAATTCTAAAGTATGCCTGAAGCGGATGCTTCACCTTCAGCCCTTTCGGGATGTAGATGAATGAGCCACCAGAGAAAACGGCGGAGTTCAGGGCAGAAAATTTATTGTCTCCCGTAGGAATCACTTTACCAAACCATGGACGAAAAATTTCCTCGTGCTCTTTCAATCCCTCGGTCGAGTTAACGAAAATCACCCCGTCTTTTTCCAGCTCTTCCTTCACATTTGAATAGGCAGCCTCCGAGTCATACTGAGCCTCAACACCGGCAAGGAAAGCACGCTCTTGCTCGGGCACACCAAGGCGCTCGAATGTTTCCAACACCTCAGGTGGAACTTCGTCCCAACTACGTTTTGGCTTTTGACCATCGGACAAATAGTATCGGATTTTATCAAAATCAATGTTTTCCAAATCCTTTGTCGCCCAGTTGGTAGGCATCGGTTTATCAAGAAATGTCTTTAGGCCCTTGTGTCGGAACTCACGTACCCAGTCGGGATCATCTTTGACGTTACTAATGTAGTCAACAGTGTCCGAGGACAGACCCACACCGGCATCAAACTTATGATTTTCGGGGAAGGAAAAGTCACCTTTCGCCTGGTCCACGCTAATCGCGTCCTGGGTTTCCTGATCGATCGTAGAAGTATCGTAACTCATAAATATTTTTGTTAAGTTTTGTTAGGAATTTACAAGTTCACCCTCTTTAAGAAAATCATAACCGCTTTCTTCAAGCTCAAGCGCAAGTTCTTTGCCCCCAGACTTTACAATCTGGCCGTCGCTCATCACGTG
>JABHEX010000086.1 GCA_018676385.1 Akkermansiaceae bacterium | reverse complement strand
CAATCGGCAGTTCCTCGACCGAAATATCTATCGATCGGCCCCAGCTCGCAGCTCTCACCGACATTTGCCTAGCAATTATGAACCTCAGCGAAACTGTTACCCGCAAATAAACCATGGATGAAATTCAAACAACACTACACAACATGGATCGCCGACGGATGCTCAAGCTCGGCACAGCAGGCCTAGGGGGCATGGCACTGGCAGGTATGCAGGCTGCTCATGGTAATTCCAGCACGCAAGGCCAACTCCAATCCCACCACCGGCCACGTGCCAAACGTGTTATCTACCTGTTCCAGTCGGGCGGCCCGTCACAGGTCGACCTCTTCGACCCCAAACCAGCGCTGAAAAAATACCATGGTAAAGATATCTTCGAACTAGTCAAAAAAAGCGGCCGCCTAACAGGGTTTAACGATAAGCACAAAATTCACCCGATCATCGATAGCAAATACAAATTTTCCCAACACGGAAATAACGGTGCTTGGATGAGTGAGCTACTCCCACACCTAAGCAAAATCACCGATGAGTTCTGCACCATCCGCAGCACCAGCACCACACCGGTCAATCACGACCCCGCGATGACCTTCATGCAGACCGGGCACAACCTACCCGGCAGACCATCAATCGGCTCATGGCTCAGCTACGGATTAGGAACCATGAACAAAAACCTTCCCGAGTTTGTCGTACTCGTTTCCCGGGGTGACCTCGGCAACATGCAACCACTCAACAACCGGCTTTGGGGCACCGGTTTCCTGTCAGGCAAACACGCTGGTGTACGGTTTCGCTCCGGCAACGAGCCTGTTCTTTATCTCAACGACCCAGCAGAGAAACCCATCGCCGACCGTCGCCGTATACTCGACGTAATCAATCAGATTAACGAAGAAGAGCTGACTCGTAGCGCCGATCCAGCAGTAGCCACACGCATCGCGCAGTATGAGATGGCATTCCGACTACAAAGCTCAGTGCCTGAATTATCCGATCTCTCAGATGAACCAGAGTCAACCTATAAGCTCTACGGTGAGGACGCACGTAAACCAGGCACCTTTGCCTTCAATTGCCTGATGGCTCGCCGGCTCGCCGAGCGCGATGTCCGCTTCGTCCAGCTATTCCACTCCGGATGGGACCACCACTTCAATCTTCCAAACCATCTCCCCAAACGATGCAAGGAAACCGACCAAGCAAGCGCCGCCCTGATTCTTGACCTCAAACAACGCGGCCTTCTTGATGACACCATCGTCATATGGGGTGGCGAGTTCGGTAGAACCACCTTCAGCCAAGACGGAAAAGTAAAAAAATCCTATGGTCGGGACCACCACGCCAATTGCTTTACCACACTCGTCGCTGGCGGCGGATTTAAACCTGGACTCATTCACGGCGAGACCGATGACTTCTGCTATTCCTCGGTTAAAGATGAGGTCACCGTGCACGATCTCCACGCAACTTTAATGCACCAGTTAGGAATAGACCACGAACGCCTAACATTCCGCCACCAAGGCCGATACTATCGCCTCACCGATGTGCATGGCCACGTGGTGAATGATTTATTGGTGTAACGTAGGACGGCGCTGTGAGCTGTCCTACTTCCCCACGAGCTTCGCCACATGCTTAGCAATCACATCGGCCTCGAGGTTGACCGTTTTGCCTTTTGCAGCCTGCTGAAGATTCGTCATCTCGATCGTATGAGGAATGATCCAGAAAACCGCAGAGCCTTCTAACAAATCAGCGATGGTGAGCGAAATACCATCAATCGCGAGCGATCCTTTGTCGATACAGAGCCGGTGAATACCCTCAGGTAACGCTATCTCTAGTCGATGATCTTGCCCATGCTCTGAAAAATCAAGAATCTCCCCGGTAGCATCAACATGACCTTGAACAAAATGACCACCGAAGCGACCGTCTGCGCGCATGGCACGCTCGAGATTGACGAGCGACCCTTTGGAGAGACTACCAAGCGAAGTGACATCCAGCGTTTGCTTAAGCACATCAAAACTAGCAGAATTTTCATCAGACTCCGTAACGGTTAAGCAACAGCCATTTACTGCCACCGATTCACCATCAGTCAGCTCGCCGGCAAATGGAACTGCAACTACCAAACACGCCTGATCACCGCGTAACTCAATGGAGAGCACAGTGCCTGTAGCTTCTATCAGTCCAGTAAACATTAGTCTGTTGCTTTCTTTTCAGCTGTTTCTTCTATCTTAGGTTTCTCTTCATCAAAGATGTCGCCCACAGTGGGATCAGGGAAGAGCATCATCACCAAGGAAACGATCACCGTTGGAATGAAGGCTCCCATGAGTAACTTACCAGGTGATACACCATCACCAAAAAAGCGCGCAAGCAGTGCTTGCCCAGCAGGGTTGGGCGCGTTGGCAATCACGGTAAGACCACCACCACATACAGCACCAGCAAGAATGGCATACTTGATGTCCGAACCAAGCCCGCTCACTTGGCTCGCCAGAAAAGTGATCGCTGCATTATCATTAAAAGAGGTCAAGACTACAGAGCCGACAAATACCGGCCACTCATCTAAGCTAGTTATGATTGGCTCTAGCCACCAGCCTTGAAGCCCACCATGAATCACCAGCCCTGCTAGGAAAAAACCAACGAGAATCGGCCCACGGAGCTGCACGTCAGTCTGGTGGTGCGCCGTTCCTTGACGAAATGCCAAAAAGAAGAGAAATCCACCAAAAAACAGCGCAGGTGTGTGAGCAAAAAAGACTGTCCAAGCCATAAAAAATAAATGCGTCACTGTAATCCAGACCGGGATTGGACGATCATGATCGTCTTGTAGGTCACCTTTTCCATCACCATCATGGTCGGCGAGGCGTGATGCTAGCTGATCAAGCTCCTTACGAAAAACAGCGAAGTATAGCCCTGTGGAAAGCAGAATGCCTACAATCGCCTTATCCCCAAAATGCATCAACATTTCAGGCGTAGAAAGCCCCCACTTCTGTGCCACCATCAGCACGGGAGGTGCCGCAAAGTTAGTCAACACCCCGCCAACAGAAATATTAACAAACAGCAGCCCAAGCGTACCATAGGCAAGTTTAGGACTAGGTTTTAACTTGTAGAATTTTTTCGCCAGCAACATCGCAGCGATAGTCATCGCACCAGGCTCGGTAATAAACGAACCAAGGATTGGAGCTACAATTAGGATAGATAACCACCATGCGGCAGGTGTTTCCTTTCCAAATCTAGCAAAAAAACTCAGGCAGTTTTCAGCGAAGCGTAATACGGGACGGGTAGACGCCAGAGCCATGATAATCACCACAAACATTGGCTCGGTAAAATTGACTCCAGAAATATAGTTTTGCACCGTTCCCACGTCATAAAAACTCATTATTGCTCCGATGAGTACCAGCACCCAAATACCAAAAATCGCCTCTATTTCACCGAGGAAGTGGAAAAATGTCGCTTTGAAGCAAACCATGTCACCAGCTAAAGCCGACTCACCAGACGCATCTTTCATTTTACGAATTCGCGCATCGTGCTCATGCTGTAATTTGTGAGAATATTTCGTCAAAGGCACCGCAAAAAATGTATGCGCGATAGCGAGGATAAAGATGATTGTCGCCACTAGGAGGAATGGTTCCTGCCCGGCGCGGTAGCTTATTTTACCCCAAATCCCATTAATCTCAGCGGCCCTTTCCTCGGCAGGAAATTGTTTCATGTTCTCTTGAAACGGCACCGGCTCCGCGGCACCGGCCGCCATGGCAGTAGGAATGGATACAAGTAACGTCAGAAGGAGGATGCGTAAGGTCTTGGTCATGATGTGTTGCATTTGCATAGCATAGCCAGACACCATGGCAAGGCTTACTGGCAATCTGCTGAAAAATGGTTTATAACCAAAATAGTATGGCTCTCAATTCAAGAATTATTAGCGCACACATCAAGGGGAAGGTCTCTGTGTGGCGTGATCGTCTAACCCGTGAGCTTTCGCGCGTAAAACATGGCGGCACCAGTGAGGGAAACCGCGTAAAAACCTACTTCGATGGCGATGAAGCATTTGACGCAATGCTCCTTGCTATAAGCAACGCCAAACACTTTGTACATCTGGAAATGTATATGTTCCTCGCAGATAACATTGGATCACATTTTGCCAGTGCCTTATCGCAAAAAGCCAGTGAAGGAGTCCCTGTAAGAGTGCTCTACGATGCGATTGGCTCACTAGAAACCGATAATATCCAGTGGGCAAAAATGAGAGACGCAGGCGTGACTGTGGTGGAATTTCGTCCGATCGTATTCTGGCGAAAACGCTGCGGCCTCCTTGGCAGAAACCATCGAAAAAATTTGGTTATCGACGGAATGGCGTGTTTTACAGGCGGTATGAATATTTCTGACCAATGGTCGGAAAAATACAGCGCCGACTCCGCATGGCGCGATACCCATTGTAAAGTCATCGGCCCGGCAGCCAAACATATGAATAGGTTGTTCCTGGCGAGTTGGCAGTATGCCACAGGAGAAAAAATTAACCCACAGCCTCCTCCCTCCTCTCCCGATAATGCAGCGGATAAAACCCATGCCAAACCTGATAATAAAAATGGTTATGGTTGTCGCTGCATTGTAATCGGCAGCCAACGATTTAGTAGTCAAAAAGAAATCCGCAGGCTCTTCTCTGTTCATCTTGCGCAAGCGCAACATTCTGTCCGCATGACAATGCCCTACTTTGCGCCGCCCAAACGTTTACGAAAAGCTGTTTACGAGGCGTGTACACGGGGCGTCAATGTCTCCGCATTATTACCCAGAGATTCAGACGTGAAAATTGTCGATTATCTGCGAGAGGGGCTTTATCCAAAAATGCTCTCCAAGGGCGTCAGGCTAATTGAATACCTCGGGCCGGTGTTACATGCCAAGACAATGGTAGTGGACGACAATATTGCCGTGATTGGCTCAAGCAACTTCGATATACTCTCAGTGCTAATGAACTCCGAAGCCGCCATTGTTGTCTTCGATGAGGATACTGTAGCAGCATTAAATCAACAGTGGAAAAACGATCTGTCGCTATCTGATCCGGTGGGCGACGACTGGAAAATCAAACGACCTTGGTGGCGATTGCTCGCCGCCAAGGTCGGGTGCTTTTTGATTAGAAAGTTGTGATTGAGTTGGGCGGATTGGCTGCAACCAACCACTACTCAATCAATCGATTTATTCGGGTCAACATCACGGCAGCATAACGGATTTTCCTACTTTAACTTTCTTACGATGTCAGAGAATTCAGTGCGGTGGCCTTTTTCGTCTTCGCCACGACCATGCTCGGCAAGCTTCCGAACTAGCGCGTAGTTCCCCTGCCCTGCATACTCGCTCTGACGCTGAAGCATCCCGAAGAGTGCGACGCCGGAGCTAAACTTAAAGTCTTCACTTGCCTGCTGCCAGGTTTTCTTACCATCGACCACAGCCTTACTAAAATAGGTGCTCTCGGTTTCCTTGGTTGCCTCCGGCTGCTTGTAAGCGAGCTTCACGGTCATCATTTCTGGGCTATCCACCACCTTACGACCAACCGGCTTAGGTTGAGGTTTACTTTTCTGATACTTCAGTTCATCAACTTCTGGAGCCGCTTCGGCCGCGTTGCCAGGAACGATCTCATAAAGAGCAGTGACGGTATGGCCTGCCCCGATTTCACCGGCATCGATCAGCTTATTCTTAAAATCCTCTTTTTTGAGCATTCTGTTAGCATAGCCGATCAAACGATAACTGCTCACCTTTGATGGATTAAACTCAATCTGGATTTTTACATCCTTAGCGATGGCAACCATGTTCCCCATCATGTCATCCAGAAACACCTTACGGCCTTCGCGCAGGCTATCGATGTAAAAATAGTTGCCATTTCCCTTATTGGTAATTTTTTCTAACATGGAATCGTTCAGATTGCCCTGACCGAACCCAAGCACGCTGAGAAAGACCCCGCTCTTTGCCTCTCGCTCGACCATACTTACAAGTGATTCGTCACCAGTAACGCCTACATTGAAGTCTCCATCCGTGCCTAGAATCACGCGATTGACGCCACCTTTAACAAAATGCTTTTTCGCCATTTTGTAGGCAAGAGCGATTCCCGCACCACCATTGGTTGATCCGCCAGAGTGCATGCTTTCAAGTGACTTGAGGATCGCCTTACGTCCCTCATCGTTAACGTAGGTCGGGTCTAGCGCAACGCCCTGAGCGCCGGCATACACGACAATACTAACAGAATCGTCTGCATTAAGTTCCTTGAGCAGAATCTTCATCGAATCAACAAGCAGCGGCAGCTTGTCTTGGCGGTTCATGGAACCGGAGACATCGAGCAGGAAAACAAGGTTTGTGGCAGGACGCTTCTCACGGATGATGTCCTTACCTTTGAGCCCCACCTTCACAAGTCGGTGTTTTTCATTCCATGGGCACGATGCCGTTTCCACATTCACACTGAAAGGGTGCTTCCCTTCAGGCTGTGGGTAATCGTAGGAAAAGTAGTTAATCATTTCCTCGATCCTTACAGCATCTTTTGGCACTACCTTCCCACTTTGGATCATGCGGCGAACATTGGTATAGGATGCGGTGTCCACATCCACGGAAAATGTGGATAGCGGTTCTTTCCATGGGGATTTGAAGGCATTATCGGTAAGTGCTCCATAACGATCACCGATTACTGACGGGGCCTTAGGAGATCTGCCCAAATTAAGATAAAAGTCATGATGTGTATCTTTATTGATTCTTATATTGGCAACCTCTCCGGCCTCTAATGTCATCCTATGACCCAATAAACTTCCTCGAGATTGACTACCCGATTTTGAGGGCTTAATTTCAAATCTAGTTTTTGCCCAACCTTTGGTTTGCATTCGACTAGCACTAGCACTAGCCAACTTATCAGGCACAACGTCATTTGATAAAAGCTTTGGCTTTTGATTATCTTGTTTCCGAATCTCTTCTTTCACGCCAGTTGGCGCTGTATGCTCAAGCGCTACCGATGCTCCTTGCCCTAAACCTTCACTTATGGTCGGCGGTATTTCATTCATAGCAATCTGCTCACCAAAACCAGCATCCTTGGTAAAGTGGGCAACTCCAATTGCACCCACCACAAGTGTAGCAGCTACTCCAGCAGCAATACCATAACCACGCCTTTTCACTGATGGCTCAATGACGGATATTATATTCTCCTCAGCATCTAGACGTCCTTCCAAGGATTTTAAAAAATCACTATCATCAGCGCATTTATTACGAGCATGCTCCTTAAGCAGAGCATCTATCATTTGGTTTTCTTTTTTCATCTTTTTTAGAAATTTAACATTTTTATATCTCAGAGTTAGATCCGGCCTGCAAACAGTCACGCAGGCCACCCCGCGCTCGCTCTAACCGCTTGCGAAGGGTGGCACCTGACACACACAAAACATCGGCCGCTTCTTGACCGCTTAATTCATCATAATAAAAAGCCCTCACCGCCTCAGCGAGGTTTTCAGGAAGTTTCTTGAGGCACTTTTCCAACCGATTAAAAACACCCCCGTGTAAGATCAAGCCATCCCACTGCTGCGCATCGGCTTCGAGACACTCGAGCACATCGTCATCAACAACAACCTGCCTTGTGCTCTTACGCTGGAATTCACGCCATTTGTTACGAACGATTCCTCGCATCCACGACCCAAAATCCCGGGTTACGTCAAAGGTTTCTAAATTGCGCCAAGCAACCACAAAGGCATCTTGCACAATGTCCCGCGAGGTGTGCGATTCCTTGGTTAAGGCTTGCGCATAGGCAAGCAGACTACGATGGTGCTCTTTGGCGAGAACGCTGAACGCCCTGCGGTCAGCGGGTTGATTTGTTGGTAATTTATCCACAGCTTGCATAATCTTCACCCTTATTTGGCAATACAGCGAGAATTTGTGACACATTTTTCAGTTAAATTTCAGATTTGGTATTTGGAGTTTATAACTTAAGGCTTAAAACCCCCTTATGTCAGCAGCCCGAGTCCTAATCGACGGCCCTTCCGAACTGGTGTTTGATTACGCCATTCCAGAGGGCATGGATGCACGTGCTGGATGCCGGGTAAAAATTCCCCTGCGAAACCGCAACTCCACGGGAACTATCCTCGATATAACCAAGGAAACACCCAACAACTTCACACTTCGTGATATTGCAGAACTTATAGATCCAGAACCGCTAATCACTCCAAGGCTCATGAAGCTAGGCAAATGGATCGCCGATTATTATGGCAGCCCTATGGAGCTAGTCATGCGTGCGCTGCTTCCCGAGGCAGTGCGACAGGAAGCGCATTCGGAAAAAACACGCAAGATCGTCATTTTAACAGAAAAGCCCAACGATGTTACACTCGAGAAACTATCCAAACGCGCACCCCGGCAACACCTCATTCTTGCCATGCTAGAAGCAGCCGGTGGCCACATGCCACTCAAAGACCTCGGTGGTGGATCAATCACGGCATCGGTCAAGGCTCTGACAAAAAACGGCTATGTCACACTCGAAGCTGAAGCTGTTAGACGCGACCCCGACGAAGGTGAAGAATTTATTGAGGACAACCCACTAACACTCAACAAGGGCCAAGCAGTTGCTATGGTGCGGATCCTCAAACAGATCGAAAAACCTGAAAAACCCATGCTGATGCACGGCGTCACGGGATCAGGTAAAACCGAGGTCTATCTGCAAGCCGCACAGAGATGTCTCGATGCCGGTAAGAGCGTGCTGGTCATGCTCCCAGAAATTTCCCTCACGCCGCAGACAGTGCAACGGTTCAAATCACGCTTTGCATCCATTCAAGAACAGGTTGCCGTGTTACACTCAAACCTCTCCCAAGGTGAACGCTACGATGAATGGCACCGCATCCGCAATGGTGAAGCCAGGGTAGTCATCGGCGCCCGCAGCGCGGTGTTCGCCCCACTCACCAATCTGGGAATTATCATCGTCGATGAAGAACACGAAAACTCTTACAAACAAGACACCGCTCCGCGCTATCATGGCAGAGACCTCGCCGTGTTACGTGGACATTTTGAACAGTGCGCTGTGTTACTTGGCTCCGCTACCCCATCTCTAGAATCATTTCATAATACCGAGACGGGAAAATACGAATTACTAACACTGGAAGAACGCGCCGACGGCCAGTCGCTGCCAATTATCCGCATCATTGACATGCGTATCGAAGGCAAAAAATTCAAAGGTGCCCCGACGATTCTCTCCGATCCCCTCCGCGGCCATATGGAGAAAAAACTTAATGAGGGCGAACAGGTAATCCTTTTCCTAAACCGGCGTGGGTTTTCCCGCTCACTGCAATGCGGCAATTGCGGACACGTCTGCGAATGCCGCCACTGCGCGCTACCGCTGACATACCACCGCTCCGAACAACGACTTATCTGCCACATCTGTGGGCATCAGGCGATCACACCCAAAAAATGCCCCGAATGTCAGGACCCATCAATCCGCTTTCAAGGATACGGCACAGAACAGGTCGAGGAAGTATTAGAAAAAGTATTCCCACAGGCAAAAGTAGCGCGCATCGATACCGACACCATGAGGCGCAAGAACGCGCTACGCGACACACTGAGAAAATTTCATCAGAGGAAAATCGATATCATCATTGGCACACAAATGATTGCCAAAGGGCT
>JABHEX010000085.1 GCA_018676385.1 Akkermansiaceae bacterium | reverse complement strand
TATTGCGATACCATGGGCGCACATCGAAATTCAAAAACATCGCTTGTAAAATACCGCGGTAACTTTTGCTGGTTACGGCATTGAGCCCCATATCACGTGAGATACTGGCATCATTCATCAGGCTTCCCGCACGTGAGGCTAGAACGCGCAGCATCACGGGCAAGAGGTTGATTTTATCAAGTTCGGCAATGGCCCGCACATCACGTTGCAGGATGGTCGTTAAATAACCCTCAAACCATCCACTGCGCTCCCGCGCTTCCTTACCTGAGATTTCGGGAAATGTGGCCGCGCGGATCGCTTCATTAAGTGAAACCTTTGTGGTGCATGCAGGGAAACTGCCCGCAAACAAGTGATCCAGGAAACGGCATTCACCGCCGAACACTTCACCGCTTGACGGGGGGTAAAGGGTTTTGACACTCATGCGTCCGACCAATGGGTCCGAGAGCTTCGGCAAGGCCATGATATTGGCTGATCCTGTCAGCAGGAAGCGGCCATTGCTATTCGCTTTGTCAGCAAGGCGTAATTCATCGACCACCATTTTCAAAGGTCGGAACAATTCCGGCACCATTTGCACCTCATCGACAATGAGTGCCCCGTCCCGTTTTGTAAGAAACGCTTCCGGCGCCACTGAGGCCGCCGCCATTTGAGTGGCATTGTCAAAGGTGATATATTCAGCCGGGTAATCGGTGCTTGAGAGCTTTTGCACCAAGGTGCTCTTACCGGCTTGTCTCGGCCCGTTCAGAAAGACAACCGGGTTGTGCTTCAACGCAAACAAGATGTTTCCAGTGAGATTTCGGTGAATATGTTTCATGGCATGATCCTTGTAAAAAGAAACCTGAACTTTATAAAAACTAAAGTCAAACTTTACTTTTGCAATAATTGGCAGGGGCGTAACATTCACGCCGCAAGGTAGGGGCCTACGAGAGGGGGCTGTTAGCAGGCGGAAAAAGAGGCATATTGAATATTCGAGTTATTAGACTACGGAGCTGGGTTTTGGAGTAATGAGGCTCGGCTCAGCTTTGCGGCAGGCGAGGCTGGACGAGTGCGGTGCGGAGCCTAGCGGATGGCGGGGAGTGGGGTTGGAATGATGGTTGGTTTTCCGAGGCCGGGTTATTTGCGGCGACGGAGGATCAGGGCGAGTCCACCGAGGCCGAGAAGGGCGGTGGTGGTGGGCTCGGGGACGGCATTTGCAGAGAGCGTTCCACGTGTGTTGAACCATTCATTTGTATCACTGTCACCCGCCGAACCGAACTCCGCGATAGTCAGTATGACCTCGGCTTTCGTGCCTGTTACGGCAGTGGACATGCTCGGGTCGAAGGTGGTGAAATCGTTACTCGTTCCTTTCGAGTCCACTTCCACATCGTCTACGAATAGACGCCAAGTAAGGGTGTCAGGGCTTCCAAGAACTCCATTGGTGTTCTCGAAGGCGAATCCGGCGAAACTGATGTCTGTCAACGGATTGCCCGTATGGATCAACCAGCTCCAAGTTAGGTCACTACCGCTTTGGATGTGCCGGCCGGAGAGGTCGCCGACTTGAATCGATTGCCCACCAGGAATGTTGGGTGGTGTATCGATGGACGAACCACCAATTTGCAGATTCGTCGAGCCGGCATCGGCTGCCGAAATGATGCCGACGTATCTAGTAGTGGAGGTTACAGTGTTCGTGCCATCTGGGGTGGAGTCGGTGATGATGATGGCCGCATTGGCCGAGCCACCTGCGAGCACGAGTGTTCCCATCGCCGCCGCGAGGGATAACGTTGTTTTCATTGGTTTGGTAATTATTCATAATATAATTAATTGTTTGGCAGTTCTTTTTTGTTGGTTCTTGGCAACTCACCGGATCGATCCACCGAAGATCAACCGGAATTAATCCCGACTTGTCACGCATCCTGCCCCCCCCAGACGAGGATTGACGCTGAGTTTGTCGAGGCCGGGACGATCGGGCCGGCACCGAAGTAAAAGGCGAAAGCTCTGAGATGATCTCGGGGGATCGAGTCATGGTGATTGCGATTATTTACCTTCGCTGGATGCTGCGACGGAGGATTGCCATGCTTTGATGAGCTTGGTGAGTCGGGCGACTTGGTCTGGGTGTATTTCCGCGAGGTTGTTTTGTTCTGATAGATCTTTCCCGAGGTTGAAGAGCTCGGTTTTTTTCCCGATGGTGACGAGTTTCCATGATCCGTCGCGGATGGCGACGTTTTCTTTGTGTTGCCAGAAGAGAGGTTGGCGTTGGATGGGATTTCCCTTGAGGGCGGGTAGGACGTTGATGCCGTCGAGCTTACGTTTTTGGTCGATATTTCCTCCTGCGATTGTGACGAAGGTGGGTAGCATGTCCATGCAGAGAATGGGAGTGGCGCATGTTTTTCCAGAGGGGAGTTGGTCGGGCCAGTTGAATACACCGGCAACGCGGTGGCCGCCTTCGTAGACCTGGCCTTTGTGACCGCGGAGGTTGCCGGCGGAACCTATTTTGGCGGGGCCGTTATCGGAGGTGAAAATGATGAGGGTGTTGTTGCGGATGCCGAGCTTTTCGAGTTCGGTGACGATGTTGCCGATGCCTTCGTCCATCACCTCGATCATTTCCTTGTAGAGAGCCTTGGGGTTGTCGGTTTTGAGTTTCGGTTGTTGTCGGTTTGACTTCCCGGTGACGCGGAAGCCGGGAGTCTTGCGGCCTTGGATCGGGTAGTGGGGAGCCCCGTGATTGACGACGAGCAGGAATGGCTGGTTTTTTTTCCGACGGATGAAATCGATGGCGTAGTTGTTGATCAGGTCGGTGATGTATCCGGGGTCGTCCCTGAGTTTGTCCTGCTGCCACCAGTCGAAGTGGCCTTCCTGGTCGATGTGGTTTTGGTAGTCGACATTACCGGAAACGAAGCCTTTGAACTCGTCGAACCCTTGTTTGGTCGGGTTAAACTTCGGGGCGTAGCCGAGGTGCCATTTTCCAAACATGGCGGTCTGGTAGCCGAGATCTTTCATGGCTTCACCCATAGTCCATTCTGCGAGTGGCAGACCGGTGTGGCGGTGGGCTCGGGCGGTGATGACGCCACCGACACCGGAGCGTTGCTGGTAGCGGCCAGTCATCAGGGCGGCTCGGGTGGGAGAGCAGACGGCGCCGTTGGAATGGTAGTCGGTGCATTTCACGCCGGTGCTGGCGAGTTTGTCGATGTGGGGGGTCTGGATGGTTTTACTGCCGTAGCAGGAGATGTCCCCGTAGCCGAGGTCGTCGGCCATGATGAAGATGATGTTGGGTTTTATAGAAGCTTGCACTCCTCCCACCTGCTTTGCAGGCGCACCGTCGTCCGCTTGGCCAGCAGCCGCAGAAGGAAGTGAGAAGAAGCAAACAGCAAGAGAGAGGGATAAGAGCTTTTTCATGAGGTAGAGCGTATAGATACGGGGAAGTTATCCTCAATCTGGCACGAGAACAGGAAAATGCGTGATGAGCTAGGGTGAGTTATCCTAGTCAAGGCTGGCTCCGGAATCGCCAGTAGAGAATGAGGATCACGCCGACAATTCCACCGGCGATGAATTTTTGCTGTGCGAAGTCCATGGTTTCGTGAGACGCGTTGCGACGGCTAAATGATAAAATGTAGAACAGAATACCTCCGATACTGAAGGCAATGCTGAGGCAGAGGAGGATCATGAAGTAATGGAAGACGCGGCCGAGCCAGCGTGGGGTGCGTGGTTCTTCTTCGGGGCCTTTGTATGTTTCAAAGGATTCCCAGTCCGGTTCTTCTTCGTCGCTCATGGGGGAGAGGAGTGATCAGTGATCCGTGTGCAGTAAGCAGTGATCCCGGTCGGAAGGGGTAGCGCTTCCGTTACGTGGGGAGTTAGGGATTAGGATTTGGGTTACTTGATGAGATTATTCGTTTCGTGAGGATCTTTTGTTAGGTCAAACTGTAGAAAGGGTTGTTCTTTTTTGAAGATGGTGTGGGTGTCCCGGGTGATGATGGATTTGTTGCCTGCCCAGAACGAGATGGCAGCGCCGTCGCTTGGGGTTGTGGGGTCGCTGACGACACTTGCGAGAGACATGCCTTCGAGTCCATTGGGTAGCGGGATGTTGGCGAGCTCGCAGAGTGTTGGGAAGATGTCGACGGTTTCAGCGATGGCATCGCTGGGCTTGCCGGTAGTTTGTTGATTGGGTATTTTGATGATTAGTGGAGAGTGCAGCGCGGTGTGGTAGAGGTGGTGTTTTCCCCAGATAGATTTTTCGCCAAGGCTAAACCCGTGGTCGCCCCAGAGGATGATGATGGTGTTGTTAGTAGCGCCTGATTTTTCCAGGTAGGCGAGGAGTTTGCCCACGTTGTCGTCCACGTAGCTGGTGCTGGCAGCGTAATGCTTGCGCACCTTGAGTGCGTATTTGCGGTCTTTGCGCGGGTCATTTTTATCCGCGTAGTTGCCCATGAACTCGCCGCTGCGGTGCCAGAGGGACGGGCCTGTGGGTTTGTT
>JABHEX010000084.1 GCA_018676385.1 Akkermansiaceae bacterium | reverse complement strand
CGTGTAGGCACCCATGCCAACCGGGTCATCCACGGGCAGAGTGCGCCGGCAGTGGTTTTCGGTCATGACGAAGTCCGATCGCATCCGCCGCGCCTCACGCACGTAGAGGTTGTATGGCCAGTTGCCGTTGTCGGTGAACTCATCCTTGGCAAGCCCCCAGTTCAGGGTGCGTTTACGAATATCCTCCGGTACACGCGGGTGGTGTTGCAGTGTCCACACCATGCCCAGTTGGTAGTCGCGGTGCTTGGCAGCGAGTTTTTCGCGTTCATCGTGGTTAAGCGTCGCCCAGTTCCAGTCGTCACCATAGTTTCCACCAATGAAATCGCAGGAAAATCCGCCCACGTTGTTGCCGTCGGTCTTTCTGTTCGGAACGAGGGTCTTTTTGAAAAAGGCACCTTTGAATCCGACTTCGATGAGTCGGAACATAATTTCATAATTTGCCTCGTTGTAATTCCTTGGTTTCGGAATAGGTAGTCGGTTTTCGGGAACATCGGTCAGCACCATTCGGTAACAATAGGCCTGCAAGCGATGGTCGCCGTCGCCAACCTTACCGCCCATGTCTGCATTGACACCGGGGAGAAGCCCGCTGTTAGTGTCGCCTTTCTTGATGTAGGGATCGATGCCCTTGCGCAGCTGGTTCCCGTATCGCGGCCCGGTGATACCATTGCCTTTCTCATTGAACTCGGCGTTCGATTCACGACCGACCACAAACGACACCCCGGAACCGGGGAGTAGGTCACCTTCGTAAGAGGCATCGATAAACATTTTGCCGCTCAACACCCGGCCGTCTTCCAGTCGGATTGCGGTGATGCGTTTGCCATTTTTGATGACACCTTTCTTGAGATCGAGTCGACCCTTGATCACTTTGACCTTCGCCTGCTTCACCATGGCATTAAAAACGGCCTCGGCAACTTTCGGTTCGAATGTCGATGCCAGTTTCTTTTTGTCATTGAGCGCTGGTTGTCCCTGACCTTTGTTAGGAAATTTCTCACGGTCCTCATGCGTCCAGGCCGCGGGTTTTTGGTAGTGCATGTAGAGCTCGTGGTAGAACTCGCGCGACAATCCGCCGAGGATGGCGTCGTTGCCAATATCGGTCCAGCCGAGTCCGCTGCTGGTCAGCCCGCCGAGGTGGCCGTATTGTGAGACAAGAATCACCAACTTGCCCATGCGTGCGGTCTGTACAGCGGCGGTGACACCTCCCGAGGCATCACCGTAGACGATCACATCCGCATGGATGCCCTCGTCCTCGCCAAAGGAAATGAGGTTGAGGCTAAACAACAGGAGAAATTGGATGGTGAAGCGCTGGATGATGGTCATGGTGGTTACGTGGGGAATCTGTATGAAAATTGGTTGAATGTCGAAGCCTCATAATGGGATCGTGGCTTGTATCTACGAGAGGTGAGAAGTAGAATTTTCAACATGAGGTCAATTCAAAGCGAGTTTCGAAGTTTAGGCATCCTTTTTGCGATATTTCAATGCTGTACGCTGTTGGTCATCGCAGAACAAGGGAGACTGCCGCTCGTCCCTTATCCACAAAAGCTGGTAATTACCGAGGGTGATTTTACGCCCAAAACCAAGTTGGTTTTGAGTCACGACGGTCGTCATGCCGAGCTGGCGGAAACCTGCATGGAAGATTTCAGGGCTTTGGGATTTACAGCCGTCCAAGGAAAGGCGGACGCTCAGAAAGAGGTGAGTGTGATCAATCTGACCTTGATGAAGGATCCTAACCTTGCAGGTGAGAAGTATCGTCTAGTAATTGATTCTGAGATATCGATTGAGGCGAGTAATGAGAAAGGTCTGTTCTGGGGAACGCGTACTCTTTTGCAGTTGCTTCAGGCGGGATCCGGGAAAGCCGTTCCGCAACTCAACATCACTGATTACCCCGCGTTTTCCTGCCGAGGACTGATGATCGACAACGCAAGGAACTTTCACTCGATCGATTTTCATATCAGGACAATCAAGCGACTGGCGTCGTATAAAATGAACCGCTACCAGATCCATTGGAGCGATCACCAGAGCTACAGCTTACCGAGCAAGGCGTTCCCCAATTTGCCGACCAAGAACCGACACCATACGCGTGCGGAAATTGCGAAACTCTCGAAAGTGGCGCGGCGGTATCACGTGGAACTGGTGCCTGAAATCGATGTACCTGGACATGCGAGAGCGTTACTTCATGGAATGCCGTCGCTTGCTTGTGGCGGTGGCGGAGGCAAACTCTGCATCGGCAAGGAGGAAACCTATGAGGCGCTGGAAAAACTCTACTCCGAGGTGATGGACATGATGCCTGGAAAGCACTGGCATCTGGGAGCCGACGAAGTGCATTACCAAGTTGGCAAGTGCGCGGATTGCGATGCGCGCATGAAAAAAGAAAAGCTAGAGAGCGGCGATCAGCTGTTCCACTACTTTATCAACCGAATGCACCGGTTTATCAAAGGCAAGAACAGACAAATGCTCGTCTGGGAAGGCTTCTCACCAGTGCTCGATCCCAAAGTTCATAAAGACATCATCGTCTGTCCGTTCGATGTGAAGTTTCGTGGCAAGATGCCGTCCGACTATCTTAACGCTGGATACAAGGTGCTCAACACCTCGTGGACGCCACTCTACGTGGCCGACAAGCTCTACATGACCACGCCGGAAATCATCGCGCGCTGGTCGCCTTACATGTTTGGCGCT
>JABHEX010000083.1 GCA_018676385.1 Akkermansiaceae bacterium | reverse complement strand
AGGGTAATGCATATCACTTGGCTTGCACTGCATCGCGCATCGTTTCCAAAATGATGGTCACGGAAATGGCACCTGCATCTGGCAATCCGAGTGATTTTTCACCCAGCGTCTTGGCGCGACCCATGGTGGCGATCATGTCCTTGCTAGCCTCCATGCCATTGCGTGCGGCTTGGGCTGTTGCCTCCAAGGAACCGGGGAGGGGGTTACTAAGGTTTTTAGTAGCGGTCACAGCGGCGGGGTGTAGTGCATCGATCATCGTTTTATCACCGGGCTTAGCGCCGCCGCGCTCCATGACATCTGCGAGGGCGCGGTTGAGCAAGTGTGCGAGTTCGTGTGAGCCAAAGTAATCGGCTCCTTGTAGTGTTGTTCCGCCTGCGAGAAATAGGGAACCAAAGACCACTCCGGATGCGCCACCCATGGTTGTGAGCATGGCATTTCCTGCCGATGCAAAAAGATCGCGGTGTGAGACGAATTCCACGGCATCCAGCGCTGCTTTCACGGCAGTAAATCCGCGCGCCATCCCGAGGCCGTGGTCGCCATCACCTAGATCACGGTCAGCTTGAGAAAGAATAGGCTCTGCTGAGATGATGGCATCTGCAACTTTGAGAATCATGTCACGCGCTTGATGAATGCTCAGGCCAGTGGACGACTTCGAGAGGTCTACAGTTTGTTTTTTCTTAATCTCCGTTTTCTGAGGGGAAGACGGGACATGAGTAATCGGATCATGAGTGGTTGCCGGACCTGTGTGCAGTGGGCCTTGCATTTTTGAGATGCAGAATGATTCGCATGGCATTGACCAATACTCCTTAAGTTCCTGATCCACACGGGTGAGTGAGAAAGAAATCCCCGCCATTTCTTGGCAGGTGACATAAGGTCCGATGATAACGTCAAATATCTTGATGCCTTTTTGTTCCAGAAACTCCCGGACTTTTCTCATGCAGACGAGGCACTCCATCATGGTGGTGGAGCCGAGGGAGTTGATCAGAACCACCACTTCGTCACCTTCTTTTAGGGCGTCCACCTCATCATCGTTGATATAATCCTGATAGATCAGATTCATGACCATTGCCGTAAGAGCATCCGCCGTGGTCATTTCGATCTCTCCGACTCCAGCCTCACCGTGAATACCCAAACCGAGACCAATCTTTCCTTCTTCCAATGAAAAGGTGGGTTTGCCAGTTGCGGGGATTGAGCCTGGTGCCATCGCGACGCCGACGGACCGCGTTTGCAGGCATGCCTTTTCCGCTACGCGGGCAAGTTCATCCAGATTGTTAGCCGATTGTGATGCCGCACCAACGATTTTTACAATTGGCACCAGGCCGGCGATTCCGCGACGGTCATTCTTTCTCTCGGGAGGTGCCGAGCAGACGTCGTCCGCGATCAGCACCGTGCGCACATCAGTGCCGCCAGCTGCCGACATTTCAGCACCAAGGTTGAAATTGAGAATATCCCCCGCGTAGTTGCCGTAGAGATAAAGCACACCATTGCCGCGATCCACTGCCTGGGTGGCTTCTTGGATAATGTTAGGTGCAGGTGCCGCAAAGATATCACCACAGGCAGCGCCGTCCGCCATGTTTTTTCCCACCATTGCATGATAGATCGGCTCGTGTCCGGCACCGCCGCCTACGAGTAATGCGACTTTGCCGTCTGGGATATCATTTTTAGCGAGAGATCGAACGCCCACTTTCCGGCACTCGCCGTTGTAGGCATCGACAAGGCCATCAAGAAGTTCATCGGCAGCATCTAACGGGTCGTTGAGTAGTTTGGGATTAAAATTGGCCATCGTTGTATTGAGTATGAGTGAGGATAGGATCGAAAAGCCTGACTTGTCGAGGTTCGTCATCTGGGATCTTGCTGTTCCGATGGCAGGTCTCTATGATAATTACATGCACCGCATTACATTTCTAGACGCTTCTACCATTGGTAGTACTCCTCTTGATACCCTGTCTCAGTTTGGCGAACTCAAAACTTATGCATCTACCTCAAACAAGGAAACTAAAGAACATCTTGCTGAGACTACCATCGCCATTACCAACAAAGTCATCATTGATGGGGAAATCATTGCCGCTAGTAAAAACTTGAAGCTTATCTGTGTGGCGGCGACAGGTACTAACTGCGTCGATCTTGATGCTGCTAGAGAAGCAGGCATCCCCGTGTGTAACGTGGCAGGATATTCGACCGCGGGTGTTGAGCAACACACAATCGGATTCCTAATCAATTTATCCACTAACATGCATCGGCTTGTGGCAGAGCCTGCGAAATGGGCTGAATCCCCGATTTTTACCCGACTCGATTACCCAATCACAGATCTTGCCGGCAAGACACTCGGGATCGTCGGGCTGGGAACGATCGGTAAATCCGTTGGTAAGGTCGCGCAAGGTCTCGGTATGGATGTTGTTGCGCTCGCCCGTGAAGGTTCAGTCGAATGTATCTGTCCACGTCTGCCGAGAGAGCAGTTTTTCTCAGAATGTGATGCCATTTCATTGCACTGTCCGTTGACTTCTGAAACCTACGGGCTGATTAATGAGGAGACACTAGGTATGATGAAGCCGGGTGCATTTCTGATCAACACCGGTCGCGGCCAGCTCATCAACGAAGAAGATCTGGCGGCTGCCTTAAAAAATGGAACCATCGCAGGCGCAGGTCTGGATGTGTTATGCGAGGAGCCACCACCAGCGGATCACGTTTTGTTAGACCCCGGAATCCCGAATCTTATCATCACACCGCACACCGCCTGGGCATCCACCGAGTCGCGCACCCGACTTATCGATGGTGTTGCACAGAATATCGAAGCATTCCTGAATGGCGAGAAACGGAATCTGGTTAACTGAATGGCTATAGTGCTTACTTCGCGGCTTTGATGTAGCCAAGCGATTCCAGAAACTGGGTGGCTTCCGCTATCGTTTCGTTGTATTTCGACTTGTTGAAAAACCCATGTTTCTCGCCGGGGTAGAGGTGCAGATCGCAGCGGTTGCCTGCTTTATGCATTAACGATTGATATTTTTTGGCAGTAGCGACGGGGATTAAGTCGTCTTTAGTGCCGAGGAAAACTGTGGTCGGCGGGGTCTTTGCGGAGATGTTATGCATGGGTGAAAAATCTTTCCAGTAGGCCTTCACCCGCTTGTGGCCGTAGCCGTTTGGTCCATTGTCAAATACCGGATTGTAGAGAACCAGCGCCTGCGGGATGCAGCTTACCGAGGTATCTTCGCCATCTTCGTTGAATCCTTTTGTGGTTGCGATAGCGGCCGCGACGTGTCCGCCGGCTGAGCCTCCACCTGCCGCGATTTTATTTGGATCGACCCCAAGTTTAGCGGCGTTATTCCGTAGCCAGCGCATGGCTGATTTTCCGTCAGTAATACATGTCTTGGGGTCTGTGCCGTGGGATTTCTTAACGCGATACTCGGCGCTGATAGCCACCATGCCACGCTTCGCTAGATGTGCGCATTGTGGGTAGAATTGCTTGGGCGATCCGCCGCTCCAACCGCCGCCAAAAAAGAAAATGATTGCTGGTGTCTTGCCTTTTAAGTTGTGGCTCTTTGGGAAAAAAACGTGGAGTTTGAGATCGGTTCGTAGGCTTTTCTTGTAGGTGATTTTTTGATCTGGATCAGCCCCAGCTGTCAGTTTGCTGGCTGATACAACGAGGCAGAGTAGAAGCGTTATTTTTGGCCGATTAAACATGGCGTTGCCATTTCTGTGAGTTTTTTATCATGCGTTTCTAATAACAAATGACCATGAGGCTGATGCGGACGTTGTATGGGCTATGGGAGCGAAATCACTAACGATTATCGGGTGGAGTCGTTACTGATCGGCCGTCATTTATGCTTCACGGAAAATGCATATTTTTCTGTGGCTGATCTGCCAATGCGAATTAGTTATTTTTCAATATCCTTTGGCTCAGGTGGTGCATTTGACGTTTGCGCCGTATCGTTGGATGGCTGCGCGTCCTCCTCTGCTTGTTTGGCTATTTTTTTCTTAGCTGATTTTTTAGCAGCTTTCTTGGTTTTTGGAGGATCAGGGTTGAGTTCCTTGGCGGCGTGCAGCTTGCCATCTGAAAATAAAAGCACGAGTCCTTCGTTAATCAGCCAATGTAGATCATGATACCATGTATGGCGCGTTTCATCATCGATGTCTTTGGGTAGACAGTCTTTCCACATCTTATCGATAGTTCCCGCCGGATTTTCAAGAACCCAGTGAAATAGCTTTGATGGTCGGTCCGCCATGACCATGTCGTCAGGCACATGCTTGGGACGCGCTGGACCGCAGTGAAGTCGCTTTTTCCATTTGTAGACGGCTAGATGCCGACCACTCATCTGACGGCAAAGAAATGACGCAAGCTTACCTGGGTATCTTTTTTCTTCGGCCACAGTATGCTTGAGTGTTGCCATCAGTCCTGGGCTGATCATTTTAGCAGGAATGCTCGCCAGCACGGAGACGGCTTTATCGGACTTAAATACATTGTCGAAGCCATGGATTAGGAAATGTTGTTCGACCTCACGGCGGGTTTTAAACACGGGTAGGGTTTCCTCGATCGCGGGTGCGGGCGTCTCGACGGGTGTGTCATTAGGCTCGTTTGCGGCTGCTTCTTCATTAGCTTGGGGAGCGGATTCTGCAGCAGTTACCTCTTCAGCAATTTCTTCTTTTTCCTCAGCTTTGGGTGTCTCTGGCGAATCTGCCGGCTGTGCGGGCTGTGCGGGCTTGGGTCGCCAGATTGATTGTTTTTTCACCTGCTCGATCCATTTTTCGACGGCTTCCTCACCGTGCTCGATGACAATTTTGCTTTT
>JABHEX010000082.1 GCA_018676385.1 Akkermansiaceae bacterium | reverse complement strand
CGCGCCACACGTGAACATCACCATTAATCCATGTCTCAGAATTAGATGTGGGGAGAAGTTTTTGGGTGGTTTCATCGATGTCCAACAAACCATCATCATCATCATCTAGATCATTAGCAACCTCAGGAAGAATCTGACGGAAAATGACGGTAACGTTGCGACGTGCGAGCGCAGACACAGGGCCAGCGGCAATCTTCTTAGCATCTACACGAAAGCTATATTGGCCTTCGGTGACGTCGCTCCATGTGAAGTCCCATAGTTTTTTGCTACCTATAGTTTCAACCGTAGGGCCGGAAACCGTACCCGCACCCAGCTCCCAGACGATATCTAACTCCACTACATCGGCATCCGTTTCTACACGAATCGGAGCGGAGCGCTGATCGGGTGTCGGGCTTGCTACCGCAGGCAGGCGCACCTCGTAAAGTTTTCCGTCGCTATCGAATGCAGGTGGTGTGGTAATACTGAGGAAAGTGGTATCCACAACCTGTGCCTTTACCTTACGATCAGCACGCAAAATCACGCCACCACGTGAATGGGTGACATTCAAGTGGTGCACAAAGTCGGATTGTCCGTTGTAAAAGTTAGGAAGATTGTATGCCAGTGCGTGGTAATCAACCGTCTCATTGCGGATAATTGAATACTGGTCACGGTCTTGGGCAACACCACCTTCCGTTGAACCAGAAACCCGACTGGCAATGGTAATCAAAAATTCATCGATGAGATCTTGATCGGATCTGCCATCGCCGAGAAATTTCGAGAAATACACCTTCATCGTGTAGTTTTCGCCGACAACCTCTTCCTCGGCAGCAGGAAACGTGATAAACATCCTTGTGTCTGGCCCGTTTGCTATGACGTTTCTAGTAAGAGTTGTATACCAATTAGCAGTATCATTTTCGGCACTAACAGATTGATCAAACAAAGTTGAAGAAGTTGAGGATTTTTCCACAAGACGTACTTGTAGTTTGGTCGCTATATTACCAGAAGGGATGTTGGTATAATTAAACCGCCACTCCCGCGGGTAATCACTAACGATTGATGAGGAGGGAATAACTTCAGATGCCTGCACCCATTTTCCAATGCCGTTGCCATTGGATGTATTCGTCTGGTCGTCATCGTTTGGGCCGGCGCCATCATCGACAAAAAACCAGACCTCATCCACACTATGATCAGTTCTAACAACGGAACCGTAGCTTTGATCACCTAGGGTATCATTTTCTGCAGGAAAAATCACCTCTCCCTCGGGGCGTTTGGTATCGTAGTAAAATGTCTGCTGAAATGTGTTATAGAGTGAGGCTTTGTTATCACGTTTGAGGAATGCGCGACCACGAATAATGTGCATCCCCTCTGCGAGTCCAGTTTCGGTATCAACGTAATCATTGTGCGGGTAGATCGTGGCTACCGTAGCATCAAAGTTATCTACTTCAAAAACAGTCATCATTCTCAACTTCTGGGAAACCGACTCTGCACCGGAGGGAAAAACACTCGCTAGGGGGCTACCACCAGCACTGGTGCGCACGATGGCGAGCTTGTAACGTAGATTACTAATGCTTGCCGAGGGAATTGAAGCCTTGAACCACGATCCGCCCTCAGCGTCGTGAGAATAAGTCATGCTTGATACCTTTGTATTACCCAAAGGCTCGCCACCTGAGCCTTCGGGATTGGTGCCATCTATGGTATAATAGACATAGGCGAGGTAGCCATCGAGACCACTGCCCGACTTCGCCCAGAAATTAAGGTTACCACCAGATTCGTTGTATTGGCTGGGCGTTCCAGATGGTGGGCTTTCCACTACTGCTGCCGGATCATGATAGAAAAAGGCTGCGGTGTCTGCGGGAGTGGTATTGGCATTGTTGGCGGCATTCACCACACTGACGGAGCCACTACCAACAGTGGTGATAAATGTTTCTGCACCAGCAGAACCGATCAGGCAACGCGTGGTATCGGCGGCGGCAAACTTTTCCGGACCCTGACGTCGAATAAAACTTGGTTGCTCATATCCCACAAAAATATCCGTGCTCACTGCTGGTGGGTTATCACGAAATCCTGGATCGGCATTTCCACTGGGACGTGTGCCATTAAGATCAATACCACCATCCAGTTTGAGCATGATGTTTTCTGCCGATCCGTCGGCTCTTACAATAAACTTTAAATCCGTACCACTGGTTACACGTGGAATATCAATACTGTATTTATAATCGGTGCCATCGGTATCGGTCAATCCGTAGGGGTTGAATCCTGGGTCGCCGTCCGGCCCATCTCTGCGTGCCACCGTGATCGTGCCGACTTGCTTGTCCGCCTGATAGATAGTGATAGGCTGACCACCTATATTTGACCAATTGTTAGAAGACTCAGGGGTCCGCCACGAAAATACGAAATAACCGCCCGGGGGGACAGTGTGTGTTTCTAGGTTAGATGCATAAGTGTAGAAATTACCAATACCTGGCCCACTTGCGTATTGCCAAAGGTAAGCATCCGAGCCCCCACCAGCGGAAGGAAAACTGGTGCTGAAGCTACGCGCTTGTCCCGATGAAAAATTGTCATTAAACAGAAACAGCCCCGTCACACCGTCGGCATCAGTCATGTTACCGTTCTCACGTTTATCAATGCGCTCATAGGCCACAAAATCCTCGTCACTCCATCGGCCAGATTGCCCGCCACGCGCAAAATGCTGGTGGATATAGGCAAGGTTAGGCAGGCGAGGATCTGCGTATTGACCCAGAAAATTGGTATTCGCGTGACGCGGGAATGCACCACCACTCTGGCTGAGGGTTTCTGCCTGATAATTACCATCAGTATAAACCAAGGGAATGCCGGCTCGGGTAAAGTAGAACGCATGTTGTAACTCGCGACGTGAGGCAAAGTCATTGTCGTGACTCTGCGCGTGCATCACAGATACACTGGCAGGGAAACCACCCCATCCTGGCTGGTCGAAACCACTGAGCCCTGCAGATGGGTTGCCTAGTCGATTATTGAACTCGTTACGCAAGTCGTTATCAACGAGACGCATACCAGCATCGATATAGTTTTGGTATCCCGGGGGCTGGCCTAGGTGCTCACCGAAGAGCATTGCGTCGTCACGTGGTTTCTGAGTATCAAAAACAGTATCGCGGTGATTTGCATCAGTGAACCCACGAGTGATATTAAATTGTCTCTGAATTTGACCACTATAACCGTAGTCATTGGTGTCTGCTCCAGCGCCCGTTGCACCAAAAAAATCATATGGCGTATGCTTGACAGCATCGAGCCGGAGTCCGTCCACTTTGGTCACATCGATTTGGTAACGTGCAGAGCGATAGAGTAGATCGTTAACCTGCTCTGAGTAAAACTCTGGGTTTTCTGTTAGGTTGCTAACGGTAATACCATTATTAAAGCCAAAGCCAACATAAGTGCCCTGACTATTCGCGTGGCGCTGCCCATCGCCACTGGGTTTAAAACAATAATACTCTGGATTGTTAGGGTGACGAACAAAGCTGATTTTTTTGATACGGTCACCTTCGTTTCGGCCAAAGTTGTTGTTCCATTCTCCGGGCTCGGTAGCGATATCGATGAGGTCAGAAAGCCCGAGGTGCATCACCTGCCACTCGTCGCCCCAGTTACGTGTATTGTCCCATTTTCGGAAGTTACCCTCCTCTGTAACCCTAAGGTGAAAATCTTCTGGCACAAAACCTGGATAGACACTGATCGGGACACCTGAGTTATAACCGGGCACATCGAACGCGTTATGATTCATAACATTGTCAAAATATACTCGAATACCGAAGCGGTGCGCAATACGCACCAGTTCAAGTAAATCCTGCTCTGTGCCATAGCGGGTGCTCACCGTGCCGCGTTGATCTTTGCCGCCAAGGTCGAACCGATCCCATAAATCATATCCCACGGATAGACCCCCGCTGGCTTTAGTTGGCGGGGGCACCCAGATAGATTCATAACCAGCTTCGGCTAATTCCGGCATCTTACTCGCTATTTCCCTCCAATTAGTATTAAAATACTGTAGCATTGCTTCACCCATCGCAGAGGAGAAACAGAGCAAGTAAATAACTGTAAATAGAGTGGTCGGGCGCATAAAGCATTGGGCTTAAAAAGTAGCCGCTGAATAGCGCTACGATTACCGAGCGCGATCGTGTTCGCTATATATTAATATACCATATACATGTCGCGTATTTAGCATGAAACAGCAAGCGGTAATCACAACAGTGTATGCTAGCGTGAGCTAAATAGAATGTGATCCACCTCACAACTAACAAAAATATATTGGTGGAATAAGCTATTCTCTCCTCCGTCGCAAAATTAACGTGCCCGCACAGAGGCCAAGAAGACCTGCAGTAGATGGCTCGGGAACAACGGTAAAGTTGTTTGCGTAAAGATTATTTTCATCTCCACCGGTTCCTGACATGTTGTAGAGTTTGAGAGAGTTAACCACTCCTGTGTAGGTACCTGAATCGGAGTCAGTGACACCGCCGAATCGGGCGATTGTCCAATTTCCACCACCAGCAGATGTCTGAGCTAGGGTGATATTAAATACGGAATTCGAATCATAATCATTGCCCGTGCTGCCTCCACCAGTAGTGACAAAATTCACGATATAATCATCACCCGAACCAGCGCTACCGACATTAAAGTTAAAAATCGCAGCATCTGATCCATCACGGATATCCACGCCTTTTGCTCCGTCACGAAAGTTCACCGCGATATCGAATGATAGGGCCTGACCAACAATAAGTGGTGAGTCCAAAGTAAGAATCGCATCGGCACGGTCGCCATTATTCCCATAGATTCCAAAAGATGATCCAGATACGTTGACATCACCACCCGCACCACCATTAAGGCTTTTTGAGTCGCCAATGAAAAAACCCGCGGAGCCGTCACTATTAGATACTGACCAACCACCAAACGGAGAGCCTGTCACGTTGGTGATGTCTCCACTCCCCCAGCCATCAGCAAGTGATCCCGCGGTTGAGTTGTTCAGGCCCAGAGTTGCGGCCGAGGCGCTTGTTAATATGGCAGCAGTTAATGTCAATAATGCTGTGACGTACTTGGTGTTCATAACTTTGTAATATTAGATCAGCGTGCAATAACATATTTACCTCACTATTATAAACGATTGGAGATTAATTAGTTGTGAAAGACATGGTGTTTCGATGAGAAAGAACAACTACTCGCTCAGCAGCATACCACGGTCGCGGCATAGAGATCCAACCAGCTATTTTACTTCCTGCGGCAGAAGATCAACGCAAGGGCACCGAGCCCGAGAAGGACAGCGGATGATGGCTCAGGGACGACAGTGAAGGTAGCAGTGAATGCGTTCGTGCTCCCCCAATTGGTAACACCTGGTGAAGCACTAGCCGTGCTAGCAAGCCACTCAAAGTTGCCACCACCATCGTTAGCACCCACTTTATGCACGACATCAATAGCATAGTCTCCCGTGGGGAGGGCGTTTATGAAATCTATCGACTGTCCTGTAATCTCGCCTTTTTCATTATTACCTCCAATGAACACACCATTACCCAAATCTAAAAATGTATAGTTCCCGGGGTTGGTTGACTTTGAATCAGCCGCTAAGCGAACCCGGTAAGCATACGCAAACGCAAACACAGATGATGAATTATCACGAAATGCAAGTGTTTCGGCCTGCGACAAAACCAGTGTACTAGAACCAGCTGTAAAGTCACCAAAATCAAATCCGCTGAATACCGTTTCTGATCCACCGTATGATTCGGTTGCCTTGTACTTGGTCCCATTAATTGTGAAGTATCCGCCGTATATTCCAGAAGCTGCCTGAGCGAGAGTGCTAGATGCAAGTAAGGCTATTAGATAAAGTGTTTTCTTCATGTCTGTCTATGCTTTGTGGTCTAAACGTGATCAAAAAATCTCCATAGAGAAAGTCATCACTGTTTATATACACAAATTTTTCAGCTCGGTGACAGCTTTATTTATAAAAAAATGATTAAGAAGCCCATACATTTAAGCGCAAAACCGAATGCGCATATCATTTTTGCCCGTAATACGCGTCGTTCCCATGCTTGCGCTGGTGGTGCTTTTCTAGGATGTGGCGAGGGATTTCTACCGTGTTGGGGTTTAATTGCCAGGTCATGAGTGACATTTTTGCGCACATTTCCAGGGCGATGCTGTTGTCCACGGCGTACTGAGGAGTTTTTCCCCAAGTGAATGGTGCGTGATGTTTCAGTAGAATAGCTGGCATTTCTAAAGGGTTAAGATCGAGCTCTTGAAACCGCTCAACAATACTGATCCCCGTAGCTAGTTCATATCCTGCATCAACCTCTTCGGGGGTTAATGCGCGAGCGACGGGCACTTCTCCGTAAAAATGATCAGCGTGCGTGGTGCCCAAACAGGGCAGGGGGGTTCCTGCCTGAGAAAATGCGGTCGCTTGAGGGCTGTGGGTATGCACGACGGCGCCAATTTCGGAAAAATTCCGGTAGAGCTCGAGGTGTGTTGCGGTGTCAGATGAGGGACGGAGATCACCTTCAACTACTTCACCCTGTAGATCGACAACTACCAAATTATCAGGCGTGAGAGCATCGTAATCAACACCGCTCGGCTTAATCGCCACCAGCCCACTATCACGATCAATACCACTAACATTCCCCCATGTTAGTGTGACGAGGCCAGCAGCCACGAGCTGTTTGTTGGCATCGACGACCTGTTGTTTGAGTTCTGGATTCATGATTCTTTATCGCGGATATCTAATAATTCTTTCATGACGTGATCCATGCTGCCCGACCAGTCAGTTTTCCCAAAAGCATCGTGCAGAGTTCTGTAAAGCATATATATCTTCCCGTAAACTGTGACGCTTTCAGGGTTGGGGTTATACACTCTATCAGAGTAACTCACGATTCTCTCCTGCAAGTTGGTTAACGTATCATGCCCGGCAGCAACAGCGGCGAGCATCGCAGCACCGAGAGCACAGGTTTGCTCGCTTGCAGACACCTTCATCGGGCGATCTAACACATCAGCGTAGATTTGCATCAGTGTATCGTTCTTGAGGGAAAGTCCGCCCGTGCAAACCACCTCATCGACACTTACGTTAAACTCCTCCATACGCTTGATGATAGTCAACGCGCCGAACGCTGTTGCCTCGATATAAGCACGATAAACTTCGTGTGCTTGCGTGTGGAGCGTTTGTCCTAAAAGAATTCCAGTAAGGCGAACGTCGGTAAGAATTGTGCGATTACCATTGTTCCAATCCAGCGCGAGCAATCCAGTTTGTCCCGGCTTAAGCGCGGCAATCATTTTTCCCATTGCCTGGAATTTAGCATCCAGTGAGTCACCATAACTATCTGGAACTAAGTGGTTTGCCATCCAGAGAAAAATATCACCCACAGCCGATTGCCCAGCCTCAACACCAATAAGTCCAGGAACCACCGATGAATCAACCTGACCACAGAGACCAGGAACGTCAGCCACATCAGGTTGTGCCACCGTGATATCACAGGTCGATGTCCCCAACACCTTCACCAAAGTGCCGGTTTTGACACCAGCACCGACAGCGCCCATGTGACAATCAAAAGCTCCCACACCGATCGTGATTCCAGCTGGTAGGCCTAACTTAGCCGCCCACTCCTCGCAGAGTGTTCCAGCAGGAGTGTCGGACGGGTAGGCCTCTTCAAATAGCCGATCACGCAGATCAGCAAATGCAGGATCGAGCGCGGTAAGGAACTCTTTATCAGGAAGTCCACCCCATGCTTTGTTGTACATCGCCTTGTGCCCAGCAGAACAGATCGATCTCTTAAGCGCCAATGGATCCGTATTCCCCGACAGAACAGCCGGTAACCAATCGCAGTGCTCAACAAATGAAAACGCCGCATCAAAAACATCCGGTGAATTGTTCTTCAGGTGCAATATTTTTGCCCACCACCATTCAGAGGAATAGGTGCCACCACACTTAGCGAGGTATTCTGGACGCATCTCCTGAGCCAACTTGGTGATCTGCTCGGCCTCGGCGTAGGCCGTGTGATCTTTCCATAGCCAAACCAGTGCGTCTTGGTTATCAGAAAAACGAGATACGATTGGATTGCCCGATTCATCTACCGGAATGATCGTGGAACCCGTGGTATCAACTCCGATAGCCACGACTTCTTCAGGCTGAAAAGTGGCTTCTGTATTAGTTGCCCCAGCAAGTGCCTCGCGGATGATATACTCGCACCCATCAAGATAATCTTTTGGATTCTG
>JABHEX010000081.1 GCA_018676385.1 Akkermansiaceae bacterium | reverse complement strand
TATTTGTTGGCTCCCTGAAGGAATACAAAGGGGTAAACGAGTTGTTGGCGATTGCAGGCGCGCTCCCGGATACATCTTTTATCGGGATTTTTAACACGAGCAATACTATTCTTCGCGAGTTTCAGCAATCTAAAAGAGTACCACCTAACCTAAAGCTTATGACTCATCAAGCTGACATTCAGAAGCGTTATGAGCATGCTTTTCTAGTGATGAACCTGTCTTTACCAGACCAATGTATTGAATCTTTTGCTCTGACAGTGCTTGAAGGCATGGCTTATGGATGTCCATGTATTGTACCTCCTGTGGGTGGGCATCTGTCCTACTTTGATGGTGGGTCAGGGCTTATTTGCGATGCAAGAAATACAGATAAGATTGTTGCTTTTATTGAGACTATGCGAGAAGACAAAGCATTGTGGAGGCAACATTCGTATCATGCTCAAAAAGCGGCAAGTAAGCTTACAGCGAGTCAATATTCGTCCAATGTTAAGAAAGTTCTTGATCAAATAATCGTACCATCTGAATTTTGAAGATGCAGTTTTCGCTAAATGCCAGTGATAACCGATGCTTTAATGCGATAGTGAAAAATTTGTATTATCCTCTGTGAGGTTTCACTCTAACAAAGAGAGCTTTTTTCTTTAGCAAGTTGTTGAGAAGAGTTTTTGGTTCAAAAGACACGCAATTCAGGATATTGCTATTGATGTCAGTTTCTAAAGTAACAATTGTTGGGTGCGGTTATGTTGGTATGGCAAATGCAGCCATGTTGGCCCGAGTTTGTCCTGTCACCGTGTTGGAAATTGAAGAATGGCGAGTGAAACAGATTAATGATTACTGCTCAACTTTAAGTGACCCGTATATTGATCAGTTTATGATCGATCACAAGCTGGACCTAAGCGCTACACTTGACAAGCAAGAAGCCTACAAGGGGGCTGATTTTATACTCATCTCTGTGCCTGCAGACTATGATCCAGAAACTAATATGTTCGATACGACGGTGGTGGATGCTGCGCTCCACGATGCACTGTTTTCAAATTTGATCGCCACGGTGGTGATAAAGTCAACGGTGCCAGTAGGTCATACAAGCTTGTTACAAGAAAGGCACCAGACGGATAGAGTTATTGTTGCTCCAGAATTTTTGCGCGAGAACAGTGCTCTCAAAGATAGTTTGTTCCCATCAAGAATCGTAGTTGGCGGTTGTAATAGCCGAGTAGATGGATTTGTTAGCTTGATGAAGATGTGCGTTCTTGCAGATGACACTACGATACTGTCTATGTCGGCCACCGAAGCAGAGGCAGTTAAATTGTTTGCCAATACCTACCTTGCTATGCGTGTAGCGTTCTTTAACGAACTTGACAGTTTCGCGCTAGACCACGCTCTGAATACTCAAAATATTATAAAAGGAGTTTGTTCGGACGATAGAATAAGCGATGGGTACAACAATCCTTCCTTTGGATTTGGTGGATATTGTCTTCCAAAAGACTCCAAACAGCTGTTAGCAAACTATAAGAATACCCCGCAAACCCTCATTGGGGCAGTTGTTTCGTCTAATTCGGCTAGGCAAGAATTTATCGTTGACGAACTACTAAAGGCCAAGCCGTCTACGGTGGGAATTTTTCGTTTAGTTATGAAGGAAGGGAGTGATAATTTTCGTGAGTCTGCAGTTCAAAACGTTTTAAAAAGAATCATTGAGAAGGGGACTAGAGTTGTGATTTACGAGCCCTTTTTAGAGCAGAAACACTTTTTAGGTGCTGAAGTCGTTACTGATTTAGCACTATTTAAAAGTATGGCTGATATCATTGTAGCCAATCGGAACTCAGATCATCTGTTAGACTGCCAGAATAAAGTTTTCACTCGAGATATTTACAGGGAAAATTGAGCAACTATACTGAGTTGTTAGTGAGTATGATGGCAGACTGCATAGCCCAGATATAACAGATCAGCACAGAGCGTCCCAGTTAGTAGGTTGTTCGTATTATTTCGAAAAGTTGTGGCCCTTTACGCGTAAGCATCCGACCGGAGGATTTTAAAATGAAAACACAAAAAAAGCAAAATGGCTTCACAATGATCGAGCTGCTTATCGTGGTGGTGATTTTGGGTTTGCTTATGTCTCTGGTGGCACCAACCATGTTTTCAAAGGTTGACTCGACAAAAATAAAAACAGCACGTGCACAAATGCAAATGTTTGAGACATCGTTGGATACCTATTGGCTCGATATGGGTGACTACCCAGCTAAGCTTGCTGATCTCTATACATCCTCTCTACCTGGCTGGGATGGCCCCTATTTGCCCAAGGCGGTGCCTGATGATCCATGGAGCAATCCATATTTCTATCAGTCACCCGGACCTGATGGTGAGCCCTTCATCCTTTTAAGTCATGGCAAAGATGGGAAACCAGGTGGCGAAGACGACGCTGCGGACATAATTCATCAATGATGCAGATTGAAGCGGCTCTGACTGAGCATGGTGTTAGCCCTGAGGACATAGATAAAGCCAAGTCCTATCAAGCGCGGGCGGGCGGGTCACTTGAGAAAATCCTACTTAATATGGGTAGCTTCTCTGAAGAGCTACTACCTTCGGTTTATGCCCACTTGTTAAATGCCCCCCTTTTGACACAAGGTCAGCGTGATGACTGGCAGCCACCAGAGAGTTCGGCTGGTCTTCCCCTGCAATTTCTACAGAAACATGACTGGTTACTATTCGCTTGTCCAGAGGGAAAACCAGTTCAGTTGTTAACAT
>JABHEX010000080.1 GCA_018676385.1 Akkermansiaceae bacterium | reverse complement strand
TCTGACCGGCGCATCGAGTAATTATGTTGTCTCTCTGAGGTTTGGTACCTGTACCCTCTGCATCGATCAGGTCGCACTGTTCGCCGTGTAAACGCTTCTCGATACGGTTTTGAAATTTAACCTTCTGCCAAGTGCGACACCAAACCCTCGCCTCCTCACAAGCTCGCTGGAATGTGGCCGCGTATCTCTTCACATTTTGGCGCATGCGGTCTTCAAACCGTCCATCCCTAAAATCGAATAAGCTTGATGTCGGCAACCATTGATACGTGCGATCGCCAAAGAAAATCACCAGCTGATGCGAATCTGCCGACGAGCCCTTCACCTTCATCTTCAAAGCTGCGTCAGGGATGATTTCCTTGTTTTGCTCACGGTGAAGAGAAATGCCTGGCCAGAGTACATGATCTGCACCTTTGCCAAGCTTCCAGGGTGCCCACACAGGCTTCCCGGCCAGAAATGGATCACCTCGGTTGCTTTCATCCTCGGCTCCGGAGAGATCACACTCAATTGCTACTTCACCTTTGTCACTTTTGTCAACAACGGTGATATTCACAATCTCTGCTGGTGACACTCGATCAGATACGCGCAACATTGTGCCATCTACAGAGCCAAAACCTGACATGACATCATTTAACGATCCAGCATTTTCATCCATTTTTGGAAGCTTGTCCTTGTTGATACCCTGGCCTGATATGATTGAAGGCTCTGCTGATGCAAGATCAGCGAGGTTTTCGAGTCTAATCAAATCGGTGCAATGGGGTTTCTCACCACCCCTTTGTGCTGCGTTCGCTGCAGTGGCAAAGCCGGAGGGGTCAAGGATGTTGATGACAAAATCGGGAATATCGAAATGAGATATCTGAAGGCCGGAGATATAAGCAGTTGCAGCCTCATTCGATGGCGCGACTCCACTGTGCGGCAAAAAATCACCAAGAGGGGTGTATGGCACGCAAACTGGCATATCGGAACTATCACGCAACGCATGGCGGCCGCTCCAGACCGTTTGCTCAGTTTGTGACCCCGCCCCGACGCGGGGAAGAACATTCCATGCAGCCCGAGGCCAGACTCGTCCTTCAGGGGCATCCAGTCCGCCAATTATTTCTTTGTGAAACGGAATACCAAATTGAGTTTGGTGAAATTTTTTACTGTAAGGATCATTCAGCTGTTCTCCGATCCATCTCGCCATGGGCACGGCACTTGCAGTGACAACTAGAAACATGCAAACGATTCTAGAAGCCTCCTCTGCAGTAATCATGACACTTTCTTCGCCGACGCCCTCCCCAGAAACTTGACGTTCGATAGATTTAGCACTGGAGCAAATGTCTGTCTTCACTATTGTGGGCAAGCTGGACCTCGTGGATGTAAAATGTCGTTCACAGTCATCACGAGACCCGTCGCGGTATTTTCCCATGGCTTCGTAGGTACCCGGGACATCAATTTCGGAATGAAGTGAAAGTAGATCCTTGCACTGCCTGACTATATTCTGCCTTGGCTTTTTCACCATGAATGAAACATCCTTGAGATGATCAACTTCCGTGAACTCCGTATGGTCCTTCGCAGATCCCATTCCAACCAAACATTTTGGTGCGCTTGTCCAACCTGCTGGAAAGCCCATTAGGCGCTCGGCATCAGCAACCGATAACATGCTCGCAGACTTTAAATCTTCACGGACAATGCAGACACGGCAGGCGTTTCGCGGGGTGAGGTTTTCTGTTTCATGCAGAGTGGGTGGGCGGCGCTTCTGCAAAAGATCGACGCATGCTGTCATCCGCACTGGCTCATCATAATGCGGATCAGTGGTGAAACACTTGTAGCACTCCTGGGACCCTCGCCTGGCACAATCACCACGACACTGGTTGGACTGCGAAAAGATAACATCACGTGGATCTCCATGTGTACTAGCGACAAGCAATATCCGTTGGCGGCGCTGAGGCAGGCCAAATCCTGCAGATCGGGCCAGGAACAAACATTTAGGTATTGTGATTCAGCGACTTAAACATTTCCAAACATCGGTATATTTCGCTTCTGACTTGAAATTAAATTCACCAGTTATTGTCCAGTGGGGATCGAACTCACCGAGGAGATTAACAACACGGTATGCCCACCTGTATCCGAGCAATTCAAGATCCTTGACCAGTTTCGCTAAATGAGGGGGGCGTGCTGTGCAGGGTACATGTGAAAGATTTGCAATTGCGAATTCAAACTTTCGAAATGGTACACAGTTTGAGAGGGCAAAAGCAAAAAGCAATATATATTTCTCACCTGGAATAGCTGAAGTGGTCCATTCAAGCAGTGCAACTGGAATTTCTAGCACAACCCAAGGGACTGAACGGGATGCAAGGAGGCGAAATATGTGTTCGTGTTCAGCCATGGCTGACGCTCGGGAAGCTGGAAGCCAGAAATGCTCTTGTGCAGGCTTCTCAATCCTCTCCCCATCGTGCTCCGGCCAATTAACAGCTGCGGCAAGGATTTCTGTTTCGCCAGGAAGCTCTTGGAGGCTGCTGACTTCACGATGAAGACGCGCGCCAGGGAAATGTGTTTTCAGCACGGACACGCAACGGTCATCACTCTCAACCTGCATGAGCACCTCGTGACCAGCTTGAGAGAACCTGCAAACAACAAGTAGACGAGACCACAAGATCATGCACGGTTGAGAAGATTCGGAGGGTCGCGGGAAACTTAACATGACGAAGTGGGAAAGCGCAGTGCCGCACCATATCACGACAATCGAAGCCGCTGATGTAACGGGAATAACTTACCCTAAGTCCATACCGCCAATGCCGGTAAATAAGGTCACCACCTTCATGCCACAGCGCTTTTGAAGGTCAACAGTGGCCACTGGAGTCAGGTTGGACCCAAGTCGGGCAAGGACTCTAATATATGTTCGTGGGAGCGAGGTCAATCACTTCAACTTGGGATCAAATTGATGAGAAGCGTG
>JABHEX010000079.1 GCA_018676385.1 Akkermansiaceae bacterium | reverse complement strand
TGAGCCTTTTTTCCCTGCAGGCCTTTGCCGCCGAACCCATGTGGATTTGGAAGAAAGGCGCCATCGCAGACGAAGAGGCGAATTTTAAGACTACCCTGACGCTCAAGGCGAAGCCCGCCAAGTCACCGTTAATCATCACCTGTGACAACGTGTTTAAGCTGAGCATCAATGGCAAAAAGGTAACCTCCTCCAGTAATTGGGAAAAGCCGGTCAAGATGGATGTCGCGAAGTTCCTCCAAGCCGGAGAAAACCACATCCTCGTTGAGGCCGACAATAAGGGTTCGGAGGCTGGTTTCATCATGTCGCTTAAGGTTGGAAAGCAACGGGTAGTCACCAACAAGAGCTGGATGGCGCAGTCCCATGAGGGCGAGTGGCATCAGGCGGTTGAGGTAAAGAAATATGGAGAAGGCCCCTGGGGTAAGGTGTTTAGCAAAGCGGCAGGCCCCAGGAAGGTTGCCGAAGCCACGAACACACCCAAAACTATTCCTTTGGCCACCTTGCCGGGTTTCAAGGGCGAGAAGATTTACGATGTGAACAAAGCCTCGCAAGGATCGTGGGTGGGAATGACGGTTGATAATAAAGGCCGTATCATCACAACCGATCAATATGGCGGGATTTACCGAGTGACCGTGAAGCCAAAAGTTTCGGTCGAGAAGCTCAAGGTGAAGGTCACCGGCGGGCACGGAGCGCTCTATGCTTTTGACAGTCTCTACATCATGGTGGGCGAGGGTAAGCGTGGCCTCTACCGCCTGCGCGATACCAATGGCGACGACCAGTATGACAAAGAGGAATACCTCATCCCATTGGTAGCGAAAGGCGAGCACGGATCGCACAGCCTGGTGCTGAGCCCGGATAAAAAATCGATTTATGTCGTGGGTGGTAACAATACCGACATGCCAGCCTCAGTGACCTCATACCGTATGGCGAAGGCCTGGAAAGAAGATCACATCCTGCCACGCATGCCCGATGGCCGTGGTCACAACAACGGACGGATGGCTCCGGGTGGATACATCATGAAGATCAGCCCCGACGGCAAGACCCAGGAGGTCATCTGCCACGGTTTCCGTAATCAATTTGACGCCGCATTCAGTCTGGACGGCGAGCTGTTTGCATTCGATGCCGACATGGAATACGACATCGGTGCTCCATGGTATCGCCCTACCCGGGTGAATCACGTGGTTTCGGGCGTCGACTGGGGCTGGCGACACGGAACCGGCAAATGGCCGGACTATTACACCGATACCCTGCCTGCTACGATCAACATCGGACCAGGGAGTCCGACGGGTGTGAGCAATGGACTGGGGGCACGCTTTCCTGCAAAATACCAGAAAGCCATATACATCAACGACTGGACCTACGGGACCATGTACGCAATCCATCTCGAGCAGGATGGCGCGAGTTACAAAGCGACCAAGGAAGAGTTTGTCTCTGGCAAACCTCTCCCACTAACAGATGTAATGATCCATCCAGACGGCGATATGTACTTTATGGTGGGTGGACGCCGCACCACTTCGGCTCTATATCGAGTCACTTATGTTGGCAACGAATCCACTGCTGCTGTTAAGGCAGGAGCGGTACACGCAGACCTGACACTCCGCCGGAAAATTGAAACCCTCCACGAGCATGGAGTCGGCGAAGAGGCGATTGCCAAGGCCTTGCCCTACCTGAAGAACCAGGATCGTTTCATCCGCTACGCCGCACGCGTGGCACTCGAAAAACAACCGGCAGCGAAGTGGCAAAAGCACATCGCCACGGAAAAATCTCCGTGGGCGGTGATCGAGCTCTCCACCGCTCTGGCGCGTATGGGCAGCAAAGACCAGCAGCCTAAGATACTCGCTGCTTTGAACCAGCTGGATTACAAGAACATGGAAGTGAAGCAGTTCCTTGCTGCACTTCGCGCCTATCAACTGGCTTTCACCCGACTCGATAAGCCGAGCCCCGCTGATGCGGCAGCTGTGGTCAAGACCTTGAATGGTTTGTATCCTCACAAAGATAACTTCGTGAACCGTGAACTCAGCCAGGTGCTGTTGTATCTCAATGCCCCCGGTGCTGTTACCAAAACCGTGCAGATGGTTATGAATGCCACGGATACACAGAAAAAGATTCTCGCTGACGAGGTCCTACAGCGAAATGATCGCTATGCGGCAGCTGCTAAGCGCACTGAGCAGTTCCGCCCGAACGTGCAGCAGTTTGCGCTCGCATTCTCACTTCGCTCGATCAAGGAGGGCTGGACTGAGGCCGACCGTGCGAGTTATTTCTCGTGGTTCCCCCGAGCAAAAGCCTGGCAGGGAGGAAACAGCTTTGGGGCTTTCATTGAAAACTCACGCAAGCAAGCACTCGCCAATGTGCCGGATGCAGTAGCTCGGAAAAAATATGACGCAGCATCCGCTAAATCTGTAGTGGCAGCGAGAGCGATTCAGACACCCAAAGGCCCGGGACGGGCATGGACTATTAAAGGGGCTGTCTCAGCTGTTCAGGGTAACCTGAAAGGCCGGAACTTCGCCAGCGGAGAAAACCTTTATCACGCTACAGCCTGTGCTTCATGTCACCGTTTCGCCGGAGAAGGAATGGGAATCGGACCCGACCTAACAGGTTCCGCTAACCGCTACACCTTGAGGGATATGATGGAAAATATCATTGAGCCTTCTAAAGTGATTTCCGATCAATACATCAGCACCCAATTTACTATGAAGGACGGCTCCACGGTGATTGGTCGTATTGCTGAAGAAAAAAACGGGATGCTTCACCTCATGACCAATCCCTTTTCTGCGGAAAGCAACGTGCAAATCAAGGCGGCAGATGTGAAGAGCAAAAAACATCACCAAGTGTCCCACATGCCACCAGCACTTATCTACACGCTAAACCCAGATGAACTGAGCGACCTGATTGCCTACATCTTTTCCGCTGGTGACAAAGACCACAAATACTTCTCAGCTGAAAAGAAATAGCCATAGATTGAACAACTGCCAAAAAATAGTCTGGTCTCTTTGGAAGAAGAAGCGGGCTCACTCAGATCAACCCTCTGCGGATGGCTGTGGCAACGGCAGCAGTGATGTTAGGTGACTCGAGTTTCTTGTAAATGTTACGTGTGTAGAGGGCAACGGAGTGGTAGCTGATGCCTAGCTGGTCGGCTACCTCCTTTTTTACCTTACCCATTGCCATCAGCTCCAGCACCTGATGCTCGCGCGGGCTGAGTACCTGTTGCTCATCCTCAGTGCGACTGCCCAATGCTTCTAACAGATAGCGGGAAAACTTATCATCGATGACGCTGCCGCCGCCGTGAATATCGCGGATCGCAGCACGCAGCTGGGCGATCGGATGGTTTTTGAGCAGGTAACCGACGGCCCCGGCCTGAATAGCCTCGAGCACAACGAGCTCGTTGTCGTTCTGGGTAAGCACGACCACATTACCCTCAGGGCACGCCTTGCGAAAAGCGGGAATGATGGAAAGCCCCCCACTTCCAGGCAGGTGGAGATCGAGCAAGAGCAGGGCGTCAGACGGTAAACCACCTTGTCCCATGACGCGGATGGCGGACTCGGCGCTGCGCCAGGCGGTATGAAATACCATATCGTCCGTGGGTTCGATCATCTCCTTGAGCGTGTCAAGATAGGCAGCGTTGTCTTCGACAATAAGTATTTCAATCATGATGTTAGGAACGTGGGGTTTTCATCAGCAGGCGAATGGTTGTGCCGGTGTCAGGAGAGGATTGCACAGATAGCCTGCCTTTCAGTTTGCGCGCGCGCAATTTCAGGTGGGCTGGCGTCCCCGCATTGTCAGAAATGCCCGTGCCGTTGTCGTGGACACTGAGAGTGAGTATCCGCGCGGAGACGAATCCCTCCACGGTCACCTTGGTGGCACATGAATGCTTGACGATGTTGTGCAGGCTTTCCTTAAAGAAAAGGAGTAAATCCCACTTTTTTGCCGACGGAAGCCGATTGAAAACCTCGGCATCCTGCCAGTGGCATTGGTGCTCGGTATCGGGAAGAAGCTGACGGGCAGTGCTTTCCATCTGGAGGATGAGGTCGCCATCCATCCGCCGCCGTTCAAGAAACTGGATGAGCCGGTTGGTTTCCCTGGCGGTGCGGCGCGCGGTCCGGATGATGTCGCTAAAAAGTTTGTTCTGTTTCGGGGTGGCATCGGATACTGATTCCTGAAGGATCTCGGCCGTACCCGCAATACTACTGATGTTGGCACCCACCTCATCGTGCAGATCTCCGGCAATATCGTCGCGCATGCGGTGCAGGCGTTTTTCATTCCGGTAACGGGAGATGAAAAAGAATAAAAAGAACACGCCTATCAAAGCTGCCAGGAGAATGCCAGCCCAGCGGAGCGTGGCAGACTGGCGGGCATGAACCGAATCAAGCGTTAGGCTCAGATCAGCGTGGCGTTTTTCCAGAGCAGCCCTGCGGGCAACCTGTAGCATCCAATTCTTGAGCGGGCGGATGCGCCCCGTTTTACTGAAGCCATCGGTGAGTCGGGATTTAAGATACCTTCCGCGCGTGGCATCCAGTTTTGGGGAAATGCCTCGGCTGAGTAACTTTCCCTTCTGGAAAAGCTCAAGCTCGGCAAAGCCAATACCCGTATTACTATTCCCAGGGTGCTGGTATCCGTCCCGTGCGGTGAGCCTCAGATAGCGTCCCGTGACTGGGGTCACCGCCTTCATCAGCGCGCCGACGTTTGGGCGCGGAAAATCATCATTACGATAGACTACCTTCGCATCCGAGAAATCGGGTTGCAACGCGGCTTCAAGCTGGAGGTTAAGCGGGAACCCCTGACCGTGTGATCCCGTGTGGCTGTGATTGGATGAATAGTCGATCGGCCAGATCCTTAGCTCATCTACCACCACCTGCTTCCCTAAATCGAGCGTGGCTGTTAGTTCGTCATCTCTTGTCAATATCGTGATGAGCGGTCGGTCGATATCGAGTTCGACCGGTGCGTAATTGGAGAACCCGTCCACCAGAAAGGAAGGATGCCATGTGAGTGGAACAGGTTTGGAGGATTCCGTCCGTACCTCCGCATTCAGTGCTGCATTCCAATCCCCTGAAAAGGCGAACACTTCACCCAAGGTCATAAAATAATTCTCGGAGGCCTCCTGGGGGTTCTTTCTCAGGCGTAGGTTGGTGAAACGGATCGTCTGCGCCTCGAACTCGGGCGGGCACGGGAATATCTGGGGTTCCAGCCCCGGTGTCGGGTAATCCTCTTGGGAGTAATCCGCAATCATTCGGATCGCCCCATCGGCTGCAATCAGCTCGATGGTAAAGCGGAGTGGGAACTGGAAACTATGAGA
>JABHEX010000078.1 GCA_018676385.1 Akkermansiaceae bacterium | reverse complement strand
TGAATGACTCAATATGGTCAATTTTATATTATTCCTTGATTGGTGATTCGAAATCCTTTACTATTTTAATATATGTTCTCAAGATTTACAGAAAAGGCCATACAGGCCATTATGCTAGCTCAAGAAGAAGCCAAGCGATTTCATCATAGTTATGTGGGCACCGAACACATTCTATTAGGCTTAATCAAACTGGGCCAAGGAGTTGCTGTGAGTGTGTTACAGAATATGGGACTTGATCTTGATACCGTGCGTATCGAAGTGGAAAAACAAGTCGGCTCAGGCCCCGAGAATAAAATTTCGGGAAACATCCCTTACACTCCGCGGGTCAAGAAGGTTTTGTCGCTCTCGAACAAAGAGGCTCAGCAACTTGATCATTCTTATGTAGGAACTGAGCACTTATTGTTAGGCCTGCTTCGAGAAGGTGAGGGTGTTGCTGCCCGCGTGTTGACCAGTCTTGAGGTGGACATCAACCAGACCCGCCAAGAAATCCTTGCGGAAATCGATCCAAATTTTAGCCCTGAAGAGCTTAGCGCAGAGTTTGATGAGTTTGATGATGATGCCGATGAGATGGTTGCCGAGGAAGATGGCAAAGGAAAGACGCCTGCGCTCAAAGCATTTGGACGTGACCTGACGAAGTTGGCGGATAAAGATAAACTCGACCCAGTTATCGGACGCGAATCCGAGATTGAACGTGTCATTCAAATCCTCTGCCGCCGCACTAAAAACAACCCCGTACTCATTGGTGAAGCCGGTGTTGGAAAAACGGCGATTGTCGAGGGATTGGCACAGGAAATTGCCAGCGGCAACGTTCCTGAACTCCTGCGTGACCAGCGTGTTGTGACTCTTGACCTCGCTCTCATGGTTGCTGGCACCAAATACCGTGGTCAGTTTGAAGAGCGTATCAAGGCGGTGATGGATGAAATCCGCAAGGCGGGAAATATCATTCTCTTTATCGACGAACTACACACCATCGTGGGTGCCGGATCCGCCGAGGGTGCCATGGACGCCTCGAACATTATCAAACCCGCACTTTCGAGATCAGAACTACAATGCGTGGGTGCCACCACGATGAACGAATATCGCAAGTTCATCGAAAAAGACTCAGCTCTCGAGCGCCGATTTCAGAAGGTTAAGGTAGAGGAACCGTCCCAAGACGATGCCATCGCTATTTTGAAGGGTCTCCAGTTTAAGTATGAGGAGCACCACAAGTCGAGTTACACACCAGATGCCATCGAGGCTGCGGTGAAATTGTCATCACGCTACCTTTCAGATCGATTCCTTCCCGATAAGGCGATTGATGTGTTAGACGAGGCTGGTTCTCGTGCTCGTATCGGTCAGATGACCCGCCCCCCCAAACTAAAGAACCTAGAGGCGAAAATCGGCGATATTCAAGAAGACAAGGTGGCTGCGATCAACGATCAGAATTTTGAAAAAGCCGCTTCGATGCGTGATGCTGAGAAGCAGGCAAAAAAAGAGCTCGAGGAAATCGTCGCCACCTGGCGTGCCGAGAGCGAAGAAACCATCGTTGAAGTTGGCGAAGATGAAATCATGGCGGTCATTTCCAAATGGACGGGCGTACCACTTCAGCGCATGGAAGAGAAAGAGGCTCAGAAGCTACTCAAAATGGAAGAGCAACTCAAGAGTCAGGTCATCGGTCAAGACACGGCTGTCGTGACTATTTCCAAGGCCCTGCGTCGTTCACGTGCCGACCTGAAAGACCCGCGCCGTCCGATTGGATCATTCCTTTTCCTCGGACCCACTGGTGTGGGTAAGACTTATCTGGCACGTAACCTTGCTGAGTTCATGTTTGGTGATGCCGATTCGCTCATCCAGATCGACATGTCGGAGTACATGGAGAAATTCTCCACTTCTCGCCTGATTGGATCTCCTCCGGGATATGTTGGCTACGAGGAGGGCGGGCAGCTTTCCGAGGCTGTTAGGCGCCGTCCTTATTCAGTCGTTCTGTTTGACGAAATTGAGAAAGCCCACCCAGATGTGATGAATTTGCTCCTGCAAATTCTTGAAGAAGGCATGGTGACTGATTCGTTTGGTCGAAAAATTGACTTCCGTAACACCATCATCATCCTCACCTCGAATGTGGGTGCCTCAAGCATCAAACGCCAGACTTCGCTAGGCTTCGGTGCCATGCAAGAGGACGCGGCTGATTTCGATGGAATGAAGGAGAAAATCCTCGATGAGGCGAAGAAGCAGTTTAAGCCTGAGTTTCTCAATCGTCTCGACGACACCGTGGTCTTCCACATGCTTGAGAAGAAGGCACTCAATGTCATCGTTGATTTGGAGTGCAGCAAGCTCTTCGCCCGACTTGAGGACAAGAGTATCACTCTGAAAATGGATAAGAATGCCCGCGAGTTTCTTATGGAGAAGGGATATGATCCTAACTATGGCGCGCGTCCGATGCGTCGTGCTGTGGAGCGCTACATTGAGGACCCCCTTGCTGAGGCACTGTTGCGGGCTGACATCAAGGAGGGTGACACCGTTAAAGTCACCCGTAAAAAAGATGCTAAAGAGCTCACATTTAAACCGGTGCGACCGAAAGGGAAAGCGAAAGCCTAACTTGTTTTATGCTAACCAACTAGAGCTTATCTCACTGCTGTGTGATAAGCTTTTCTTGTCATCATGAAGCTTTACTTGACGACTCTGCTTTACAAGGGCACACATGTGAATGATCAAATTTTTACACACCCGTATCCGTGTTTCTAATCCCGAGGCAAGCATTGCATTCTATCAGAAAATAGGTTTTGAGCTCGGTGAACAAAAAACCTCGCCGCAGGGCAACCAACTCGTATTTCTCCATCTTCCGGGTAACGAGCACTTCCTAGAGCTGACCCACTCGCCGGACTACAACGTCGATTTCCCTGAGGACCTGATGCACACCTGCGTGGGGGTGACTGATATCGTGGAATACTGTGACAAACTGGAAAACGACGGTATTGAAATCTGGCCGGACCAATGGCGGGAAAAATTCACCTCAGGCGAACGCAAGATGGCATTTGTCACCGACCCCGATGGCTACGAAGTGGAAATTCTCGAGCAGTAAACCACTTACAGCTTTCTACTGACTGACTGCTAGGAATTTGATTTTTTGGTTAGATGATCGAGGGGGCTTTCATGGGGTGATAACGGGGTTAGTTGTTTTGAAAGATGGCTCGCAGCTTATGGGCTTGGGTTTGCCATGAGAATTTCATCTTTTAGGTTTTCTAGAAACCGCCTGATCCACGAACTGTGGGAACCTATTTCAATGGCAATGATCGCCTGCAAAAATTTTTTGGAAAGACGGCGTAGGCTTTTACGGTAATTGGTTTGATTAAGAAGAACAGCAAGTAGCTGTCGAGTGCGGTAAGGGGCGTGTCCTATTGATTATTAGAATAGAAGGCAGTAATAAAATGTGATGTATTTATGATATTCATGCTTTAGCCTTTTGCTGACCCTTTTCTGATCGGTACACGCCAACGATTTCTGGCAAACCGACTACGACGTGAAAACAAACTGTTTTCATATCACCTATGACCTATCATTGGATGTTCTAAACTCATCAAAGCGGATACCAAAGCAAGCACCTGTGGCAGTACAACCAAAAATGAGTAGCCATGGATCTACTTAGGAAATCTTGATATTCCAGTCTAAGCATCCTATTAAATTAGGATGGGAGAGTCTAGGTGATTGAGTAACGTGGTAATGGTAAAATATTCTCTATCAGCCCAGATGAAATGATTAAACACTATAAAAAATAAACACTATGAAAACTAACATATTATTCATTATTTCTTTCCTCGCTGCAGCTATTTCGTCCCAAGCCGCGACCTTGGTTGTTAACGGCACCACTAACAATCATTCGAGTGTTAGTTCTTATACGAGCGTAACGGTTACAAACGGCGGGACGCTGAATTTAACCGGTGGGGCGTTGACTTTAACTAAACAAAGCCCCGCTAATAACGGAACGTATACGTTTCTGAAGAATGGCAGTACTATCAACTTTGTTGACGGAGTGCACACCTTTAATGAACGCATCTCAACGAATGACTCTGGCGCTATCAGCACAATCCGAGTCACTGGAAGTTTGGCTACCATCAACGTGCATCAGCAATCTACTTTTGACGCGACGCTCGATTTCGTATTCGATTCAGCCGGTATCAGTACGTTTGACTCTGATTCTCGCCTTGGTTTTAGCGAAAGCACCATTAACATAGATGCCTCGAATTATACTGGCGGCGCTGCAACCTTCGTATTAGTCGATACAGAGTTATTCAGCGGGACTTACGCTAATAACGGTGGCGGATTTGGCACAGTTGGTACAATCACTGCGCCCGCAGGATATACAGCCACCCTTGATCAGAGTAAATTCGATGGAGCGCCCGGGGACGGCTTTACCGGCGAGATTACGTTAGCTATAGCGGCAGTCCCAGAGCCATCATCCGCTGCTCTTCTGGGACTTGGCGCACTGGCCCTAATTATCCGTCGTAGAAAGTAATCATACTGAAATCATTTTTACAAAAAGCACTTCCTCAAGCGGAAGTGCTTTTTTGTTGGGCCATTTTGCAAATAAAAGATAGGCCTAATTTTTATTCTGCCTGCTATGAAACTGCTAGGAATTTGCTTTTTGGGTGAGGTGATCGAAGGGGCTTTCACGGGGTTGCGTGGTAAGGGGGTTGTTCAAGGCTTTTTCTGACTACTGCTCTATCCCTTTATATCTAGTGCCATTCATTATTGTCCCTAGCTCGATTGCCATGGACTGCCCCCCTGATAGATGAGGAATAGACGACAGATAATCATTCAGTTAGTTAAGGCAAGCCGATTAGTTGCACAGCATCGATCTCGTTCCAGCCAGCGACTGCTTTGGTATCAAGAGTGATACGAATGATCGAGGTTTTGATTTTTGTCAGATCTTTAGGCACTGTTACTTCGAAAAATGCTGGAGCTAATCGAGTGGGGTCTTTTCCTTCCCATAGCGTGTGGAGTTTGCCTTTTTCGTCTCTAGACTCTACTTTTATGACTGCACCTGGATTGTAGGTTTCATGAATCCTTACAGCAACTGGATAGATGGCTCTGCCAAAAGTGAGTTCTAACCATTCCTTGCCAGCATCAGTAGCTTTAGGTGCCCACGCTGTTGTTAGATCTCCAGCATGATGCGTATCAGGCTTACCGGTGGACTGCTTAGCGGACCAGTCCAAGTGAGTATACTGGGATGAGGCTGTGGCTGTCTTTGCCCATTGTAAAAAGCGCCCTAGCTTGTCTATCTCGATGTTTTTAAAGCTTACCAATAATCCTTTGATTCGGGCATTCGTCTCTGGGTCTATGTCTTTAAGGTTCAATTCGTGCAATAAAGGAAGAATTTCTGGACCTAGTTTCTGCAGATTATTAGATGCAGAACGGCGGATTTCAAAATTCTCATTACTGAGATTTTTTATCTGATTAGTAAAGACATGAAGTAGTTGTTTAGCAAGTTGCTGTTCTAAAACCTTTGCGTCTTGCTCAAGAGCTCGACCGTTACGGTGGTTGACTTCTGCTTTCTTGTAAAAGCCCGCATCAAAATCATTGTGAGCCTTGGAGATTAGATCCTGAGCTTTTTCTGATTGCACTTTTATAGAGTCCTTCTGTGCTAGGTATTTTTTAGTTAAGTCTTGAGAAGGTTCACCGGCAAAGGTAAAAGTGATACTCAATAGCAAAAAAATGAAACTGCTAGTAATTTGCTTTTTGAGTGGGGTCATCGAAGGGGCTTTCAT
>JABHEX010000077.1 GCA_018676385.1 Akkermansiaceae bacterium | reverse complement strand
GAATAGCCGTAGGTGGATTTCATGTGGCCATGGCTATCAGCCTTGACGTGCCAGCCTGCCTCGAGGTCGCGCTTGGGTTGGCCTCCTACGCCTTTTCTGGGCCCTGATTACGCCGCCTCAATTGGCGTGGTGTCGATAATATTAATCCGACCATCTGTCATTATGACGTGCTGGACCTTAAGCTAACTAATGACCTCGCACAGTAATTTCTCCTACAGATCTGCGTTAACTAACCTCTTATGGAAACGGCGAATGCTGTTTCTATTCGGCACATCGCCACCCAATTTTAGGTTGCAAATTTTTTGGAAAGCAAGTCGCGAAACAGCGTCTGAGCCAGCTCCACATCACTTGGGTGATCACAAATGCCCAAGAGGGACGCGTGTGGCAAAATCAGCAAAGGATAGCTGTAAAGACCAGTCTTGCTGGCGTAAATTCCAATCAGCAGATGCTCGAGTTTGGCCTAGTTCAGCACCGCCTCCGCCCCGTTCAAGCTTTGCAGGCTGGGGTACTCAAGGTCGGCGCTGGTTACGAAAAGTTCAGGTTGGGTGGAAAATGGCTTTTGCATGGACCAAGTTTAGCAAAATTTGGACGCACTGGGAATCTCGTAGTTACGCAGAGGTCTTTCATTGTTGATCAATTATACGCCAGTTCTTGTGTTATGGTTTAAATTTTAGCTGTTGGATTGCAGATTGAAATTTTTTTAACAAATATTTTAAATTTTTTTAATAAAAACGTGAATTTAGTTGACAAATTTTTTTAACAAATTTTAACTGATGGAAATTTTGGAGATCAAATGAAATCAACTGCAGAGAAATTGGAATTAGTTTCAGTAACTAAACGGTACGGATCTACTGTAGCTGTTAATGCGATAAATTATACATTTACACCAGGAAGTTATACATGTCTTCTTGGACCGTCAGGCTGCGGAAAGTCTTCAACCCTTCGCATGATTGCGGGACACGAAAGTGTGAGTGATGGGTCGATACACTTGGCAGGGCGTGATATTTCGAACCTAGCACCCGCAAAGAGGGGGACTGCGATGATGTTTCAGAATTACGCATTGTTCCCACATTTGAGTGTTGCAGACAACGTCGCATTTAGCCTGAAAATGAAAGGTGTGGATGCTTTGGCCCGTGGCAAGCAAGCAAACGAGATGCTGGAACTTGTAGATCTCACTAGCCTTGCCGACCGCATGCCTGATCAGCTATCAGGCGGACAACAACAGCGGGTAGCACTTGCGCGCGCCTTAATAACCCGCCCACAAGTTTTGTTGTTGGATGAGCCACTATCTGCACTTGATCCATTTCTGCGCATTCGGATGCGTGGAGAATTGCGTAACTTGCAAAATGAACTGGGTATCAGTTTTGTTCACGTCACGCATAGTCAAGATGAGGCGCTGGCGCTTGCTGACGACATAATCGTCATGAATGAAGCAATCATAGAGCAAGCTGGATCAGCAAGAGAGGTATTCAACTCTCCAAAGACACGGTTTGTTGCTAAGTTTATGGGGGGGCATAACGTAATAAATTTGCCGGACGGTGAATTTGCCATTCGAGCCGATGGAGTTAAAATTCTTACCCCCGAAGCTGGCATGATTCAGGCAAACGTTTCGGCTATAGAATACCAAGGCACGCACGTTTCGGTATTAACCAAAATTGCGGGAGACCAGGAGGTGACCGCTATAATATCGGACGCAGAGTTTTTCTCTGATCCATACTCCCCAGGGGACAGCGTTAGTCTAAACTGGGACAAGAAAAATATCCATCAATTGTCGGCTTAATGCGGGCATCTATAGAAAGGGAAGTACTATGACAAATTTTACTAAGCGAAACGGTCTTAGCCGGAGGACACTACTGAAGACCGGCGTTGCCGCTGCTGCAGGTACGTTAGCGGCGCCTATGCTCTGGGCTCAATCAAATATAGTATTACGTCAAACCGGTACAGGCGTGTCGGCTTACAATGAAATCGCAAAAAAAGCTTATGAAGATCTGGGTATAACGCTCGAAATGACAGCGTCAGACTCCGACACAGCAGCTCAGCGCGTCGCTACACAGCCTAACAGCTTTGACATTGCAGATATCGAGTACTGGATTTGTAAAAAAGTCTGGCCCACTGGAAACCTACAAGCGATGGACGCTTCAAGGCTTAAAAATTATGATAAGATTGCAGGCACTTTCCGCTCTGGAAAATTAACACCAACCAGCGAAATAGCTCAGGGTACAGCGCCGCATACTGTTGGCTTTACATCAGGAAAGAACGGAACTGATTTTGTTCAAGAAGAATCCGGTTGGATGACGCTGATTCCTACCATTTATAACGCAGACACATTGGGTATCCGGCCAGACTTAATCAACCGTCCAATCAATAACTGGTCAGAACTCCTGAACCCAGAATTTAGAGGCAAAGCATCTATCCTAGATATTTCGTCTATCGGCATTATGGATATGGCTATGGTTGTTGAGTCAATGGGCGAGTATAAATACCCAGACAAAGGCAATATGACAAAAGCTGAAATTGATCTCACTTTTGGTATATTTACTGAAGCCAAGAAAAACGGTCAATTTCGTGCGTTCTGGAAATCTTTTGATGAAAGTGTCAATTTGATGGCGTCAGGCGAAGTTGTCATCCAATCTATGTGGTCGCCTGCAATTACAGCAGTTCGCTCAAAAGGCGTCCCATGCGTTTATCAACCGCTTGAAGAAGGCTATCGCAGCTGGGGTGGCGGAATGGGATTAGCCGCAACACTCGAGGGTGCCAAGCTGGATGCCGCTTATGAATACATTAACTGGTATCTTTCAGGCTGGGTCGGTGGATTTTTAATGCGGCAAGGTTATTATTCAGCTGTACCTGAAACTTCAAAACTGTTCATGTCAGACGACGAGTGGGGATTTTGGTATGAAGGAAAGGCTGCGAAAGGCGATATTGTGAGTCCACAAGGCACAAAAATGGAAAGCGCTGGTGCTATCCGCGATGGGGGCTCCTTCATTGATCGGATGGGTGCAGTCGCTTGCTGGAATTCTGTTATGGACGAAAACCAGTATATGGTACGGAAGTGGAACGAATTCATCGCTGCCTAATATGGCGATAGATTAAAACAGTGCTGTAGGGCGCATCATGTGCGCCCTACATTCAAACTAAAATACTGTAGTAGGCGATGAAATTAAAATTAAATAATGCCTTAGCTGGTTGGCTTATGGTATCACCCCTTATGTTGGTGTTACTGATTTTCTTGGTGCTGCCAATCCTTATGATACTAATCGTCAGTTTTTGGCGAGCTACTGAATATTCGATAATTCCAGATTTTGTCTTTGAAAATTATGAGTTTTTATTTGGCTCACCGGTGACTTACACTGTGTTTATAAATACTTTTAAATACGCAATTCTAACATGGACTTTTACATTTCTTATTGGCTTTACAGTGGCATTTTTTTTAGCCTTTCATGTGCGTAGCTTAACCTGGCAAGTTGTTTGTTTTCTTCTCTGTACTATTCCGTTTTGGACGTCGAATATAATAAGAATGATATCTTGGATTCCGTTTCTTGGACGAAATGGAATCGCTAATTCAGCGCTGATTTCATGGGGTGTAATAGATGAGCCCGTAGAGTGGTTATTGTTTAGCGACTTTTCTGTAGTTCTCGCGTTTGTCCACATCTACACTTTGTTTATGGTGGTGCCGATATTTAACACTATGATGCGAATTGATAGATCATTAATAGAGGCCGCGCGCGACGCGGGTGCCTCTGGGGCGCAAATTCTTTGGAATGTAATTTTGCCATTAACAAAACCTGGTATAATGATAGGAACAATTTTTGTAGTGACGCTGGTAATGGGCGACTTTTTTACAGTCAGAGTTATGTCAGGGAGCCAATCAGCTAACGTTGGCCGTTTGATCTCAAATGACATTTCATTACTACAATACCCGTCTGCATCCGCAACTGCCATCGTCCTGCTTTTGACAGTTCTCATCGTAATAGGAATTTTATTGCGATTTGTAGATATTAGAAAGGAACTGTGAATATGGAGCCGCGCACTCGTTCATTTTATTTCTTGGCTTGTTTTTTTGGCTTGTTTCTAATCTTTCTATACGGACCGACTATTACGATCGGAATTTTATCATTTCAGGGTGAGATGGGAGGACTAACATTTCCAATGCAAGGAGTATCACTTCATTGGTTCTTTGATTTATTTGAAGAACAGGCTGTGGGCGATATCTGGGGTAGTTTCCGAAGGAGTATTACGCTTGGGTTTATGGTGATGGTAACCACTATTGTCGTCTCTGTAATGGGAGGGCTTGCTTTTCGAAAAAAATTTCCTGGCTCAGCAATCTTATTTTATTTGATAGTAACTGCACTGGTAATTCCGTCAATATTGATATCACTTGGTGTTGGTTTGATGTTCTCTCAGACTGGATTTGAAGTGCACTGGTCTACCTCTGGATTTGGGTCCCAGCTCACTTGGACATTACCATTCGGACTTCTAATCATGTTTGCGGTATTCAATCGCTTTGATAAAAGCTATGAAGAGGCCGCGCGGGATCAGGGAGCTACACCTTGGCAAACTATTCGATTTGTCGTGTTACCGATAATAGCACCCTCGCTAATTGGCGTGGCTCTTTTCGGCTTCACCCTATCATACGATGAGTTTGCGCGAACCCTATTGACCGCAGGCAGTAACAATACTCTTCCATTGGAAATTTATGGCATGACCACAAACGTAACGTCTCCGGTTCTATACGCCTTGGGAACCCTGACAACTGTGTTCTCGTTGATAATTATATCAATTTTTCTGTTAGTAGCTCTCAGAATAGCCAAAATTAAGGCTCGGGCGGGTTCTGATGCGGGAAAAGGTCTATTATGATTGTAATAATAAATCCTAATAGTACGGTCGCAATGACTGATGAAATGGTTCGAACCGGTAGAGACATTTATCCCGATGTTGAAATGCAGGGCTGGACATCTCACGATGGCCCACCTGCAATCCAAGGTCCTGAGGATGGAAAAACGTGTATACCACCAATGCTTAAGTTGGTTGAAAAAGCATCGGGACTAGGGGCTAAAAGTATTATAATAGGTTGTTTTGATGACACTGGTCTAGACGAGGCACGGGCCATTGCGAATTGTCAAGTAATAGGGGTTGGACAAGCTGCATACTATCTTGCAGCGTCAATAGGTGCTAAATTTTCGGTGGTCACGACGCTTGAGGTATCTGTTCCTGTTCTACAGGATAATATCCGGGCTTATGGTTTGAGCCAAAAATTGGGTCGTGTCCGGGCCAGTGGTGTCCAGGTTTTAGAACTTGAGCAAGATAGATACGCCGCCACAGCAAAGGTTTTGGATGAAGCCAGAAAGGCTGTAAGCGAGGATAGTGTGCAAAGTATTGTACTGGGATGCGCGGGAATGACATCAGTGGTTCAGGCTGCTGGTCCTGCATTCCCCGTCCGGTTGATAGACGGTGTAACTGCGGCAATCAATTTTTCTGTATTTTGATGCCGATATATAATACGCTGTATCCAAGATCAGGCCTCGAATATCCAACTTGCCTACTCGGGAGACAACCCACGTAAAAAGGATTAAATTGATGTCTCGCTATCTAATAACAGCTGCTGCCCAAATGGGGCCAATTTCTAAATTAGAAACCCGACAAGATACAGTTAAGCGTTTGATTGAAATGATGCGGGAGGCAAAGGGTAGAGGGTGCTCATTAGTTGTATTTACCGAAATGGCCCTCACCACATTTTTTCCCCGCTGGATGATAGACGACGAAACTGAATTAGATAGTTATTACGAAACTGAAATGCCCAGTAGTGTAACTTTGCCCCTATTTGAAGAAGCAAATAAATTAAACATAGGTTTCTATCTTGGTTATGCAGAGTTGGTATATGAGAAAGATGAAAAACGGCGCTTCAATACCTCTATACTTGTAGATCAAACAGGAAAAATTATTGG
>JABHEX010000008.1 GCA_018676385.1 Akkermansiaceae bacterium | reverse complement strand
TTTCGCGCCAAAATGCCTTTGTCAGAAGACGAGCAGCTCGCGGATTCCAAACACTTCTGGAAACTGATCGACGAAGGAAGAAACGCGCGCCGTATGTAGTAGATACCAGAAGATCACTTGCATTATGCCTTTTCCTTGATCTGAGGACATGGTATTGACCATTACATCATGACCAAGTGGATCATCCATAGTATCATCTTCATATTTGTAGTATCAATTGTTCTATCTTCATTGATAGGTGGGAGTGATGGTGATGACGTCAAGGCCGTTACACAACTTCCCGCTTTATTGTTGGCTGGAATTTATGTTGGCGTGCTTTTTGTGCTCTACATTCTACCGGCCATTACAGACAAGGCAACAAGTGCTGTCCTTGACTCTAACGAACTGGTAGAAACTGACCCCATGCACGACGCGCGTGCAGCACACGCACGCGGCGACTACGATGAGGCCATAGCAGTCTATCGCGAAGTAGCAGATACCGATCCGTATAACCGTCTACCATGGGTCGAGATAGCCAAGATCCAACACGATAAGCTGGAAGATCCGGAAGCATCCATCGCAACCCTGCGTTCAGCTCTCGAAAGCCACCAGTGGCCCGTTAATGATGCGGCATATTTTATGGGTAGCCTCGCGACGCTTTACAACGAAGATCTAGAGGATAGGGACTCCTGTATAATGATTCTTAATCAAATGATCGAGCTATTCCCAGAGACGCGCCACTCTGCAAACGCGACACATAAGTTGCGCGAAATGGGTGAAATCTAATCAGCAAAATAACTGCTAAAGCTATTAGATTTACTTGCAGCGCTGATTGCATTGCCTAAGCTGGCAATTGTGTGTGTGTAAGTAAATCTATCTTAAAATATTTCAGTATTTTTCCCCTATGGTCGCTATTATCTGGGCTGCTTGTGGGTGTCTACCTTGCTGATCAATTTGGTATGGGCTCTTGGGGCACCATGTTGTTATTTTGTCTTTCCCTATCTTTTGTAGTCAGAAAACGATTTATTTATATGCTCTCAAGTGGGCTCTTACTTGGACATCTGACACACGGAACAGTTATCGAGAGCCAACATGAATGCCTAAAACAAGCCGACATTGGAGAAAAAATAATTCGCGCCGTCGTCATCGATACAGGCAAATTAGAATCGGGACCTTATATCATCAAGGTTCTCGAGGCTAAGAACTTTCCTACTGGCACACGTTTACTTCTTTCTCAGCCTAAACGCCAAGATGTCATTTTAAAACACGGTGACATTATCAGCACAAAGGGAAGATTTAAAAATATCGGTTCCATAAGAAATCCTTATGAATTTGACCGCAAAGAATGGCTATACAGGCAGGGCGTTACCCTAATATTCACTCCAAGCGAAAAACTCAAATTGTCAGGTACTAGTTGGCAATACCTACCCTTCCGCACCATGGCTAAATGGCGCCAACACATTCGATCCGCTATCACCTTGAGTTTAGCACAAGAATCAAAACAAGCGCAGCTCATTCGTGCCGTCGTGCTAGGTGAGCGCCCACCGCGTGACTCAGCAATGATTCATGACTTCCGCGAAAGCGGCACCCTGCATGTGTTTGCCGTAAGTGGACTACACGTCGGTATGGTTGGAGCCATTATCAGTGTAGTTCTATGGTTTTTTCGACTACCCCGCTGGGCAGTCATTTTGGGTACCATTCTCTGTATGTCCGTGTATGCTGGCATCACAGGTATGAACGCGCCAGCCGTGAGGGCGGTTATCATGGCAACGGTTTTCCTGTCTGGATTCCTCGTTCAGCGAAAACCGGTTCTGGTAAATAGCTTAGCCGCAAGTGCAATCATCGTCCTGCTATTTGATGGTCATCAACTGTTCACTACCGGGTTTCAACTCTCCTACGGCGTTCTGTTGGCCATAGCGTTGGCAACTGGTATGTGGACGCGCGTATTTAAACCACTCGGCGAGATTGATTCTTTTTTTCCCCGCCCACTGCTCAACTCAAAACAGGAATTTCTCCTTGAAAAACGAAGATGGTTACGTGGTTCGCTGGCTGTTTCCATGGCTGCATGGATGGGCTCGGCACCCCTTATGTGGCTTCACTTCGGTATAGTTACACCTATTGCTATTATTGCTGGTATCCCTCTAATGCTCATCGTATTTCTCATCCTCGCACTCGCCATGCTTTCTCTTGCAGTAGGTGCGCTCTGGCAACCTGCGGGCGATTCTATCAACGCACTAAACTCGCGTTTAGCTACGACCACATATACGCTCGCAGCTGCGTTTGCTGATATTCCTAGCGGTCACCACTACCGCAAACCTAACAATAATGGCAAACATCACATCATCGTATTTGATCTCCCATATGGTGGTGGAGCACAGTTTCTCGATGTCGGCGGCGGTATCTTACTCGATTGCGGACATGACGATACTTTTCGGCGACACGTCCTGCCCACACTTAGAGCACTTAGAGCACGACCCGACTCGCTCATCATCAGTCATGCCGATGTCAAACATTGCGGTGCGATGAGCCAATGCCTAAAATTCTACGATGTTAAGCAGTCGCTAATTCCACGCACGGATCTGCGAAGCCCGAGCTATAAAAAATTCGTGAAGAATGCCCTCGCACACAAATCCCAACTGATCACCCCATCAGCTGGACAAATCTTTCAGATTGAGCCCGAGATATTTCTCGAAACATTACACGCTCCGCGTGAAATTGATGGTTCTGGTCGGGCTGATGATACAGGCCTTGTTCTTCGACTCCACTGCCACGGATGGCGAATTCTTTTTACCGGCGATGCGGGTTACGCAACTGAAGACCAACTGCTCTCATCCGGTATTGATTTATCCGCTGACATCATCGTTATGGGCCGAAACCGAGACGATTTCACAGGCAGTCAAAGCTTTCTACAAGCGGTACAACCCAATGCGATCATTTCGACCAATGCCACATTTCCCCAGATGGAATCGATCCCCAAAACATGGAAAAAGCACTTAAAGCTCAGCAATATTGACTTGTTTGATCAGCAGCTCACTGGAGCAGTCATCATTACAATAGACAAGGGGTCATTGACATTGTCAACCACTCTGGAGGGAACTCCACCACTCATGATCACCCGAGAGTAATTTCGATGCACATGACAATTCATTGGACAATCCGACGTCACAACTCCAAATTTCTGCACATTCAACAACCACAAGCGCCCTTATCATCAGAAAAAATTTCAGCTTGCTGCTAGCTCTACGCTATCTGAATCCGCTACGCACCCATGTCTCTGTGATCACTTTGATCTCGTTAGCCGGTGTTGCCATCGGTGTCATGGTGCTTGTAGTCGTACTGTCGGTTTTTGGTGGGTTTGAAAAACTCGTTAAAGATCGCGTGCTTAGCTACACGCCACACATCAATATCGAACGCATGGAACCTTGGCCAGATGCCGAAAAAATGGCTGAGTATGACCCAGATTACAATGCCCAGAAAGAGTGGAGAAGCCTGCAGAAATCCATGAGCGACTTGGAAGGAGTGGAAAGTGCCTACGCACTGGTAAACGACTTTGTTCTTCTCGATCGCCAAGGGGCTGTGGCTCCAGCATCCATGCAGGCGATCGATACCACCAATGAATCCCAGCTTAAGTCACTTCAAGACCTAATCAAACCTGGACAAGGAAATGCTGACATGGGGCTCGGTGATGAGGCCGTTATCTCATCACTAACCGCTGAAAAATTCAGTATCTCCGTAGGCGACATTATCCAGATCCACACCAACCGAAATCTAAAACAAATCCAACCAGTGCTCAATCGAATCGGTGGAGCATCATTTTTTGAGACAGGTTCAGAGGAATTAAAACACGCCGAAGAAGAGCTCAATCGCATCATCACAGCAGGTAACAATCAGGAAACCGCACCCATCGCCGCGATGACCGATTTTTACCATAGAGTGCTCGGACCGATGCTCGACTACAATATCCGCAACAGCGAGAAAGAACTCATCGAGAACCTCAGGGAGCATGTCGCCACTGGTGAGCGAAGCACAGAAGATCCTGACGATAGCGGCGTGCTCACCTACCCAAAGGGCCACTTAGCCACAGCGTTAAAGATATTAGATGCCCTGAAAAATATCAATATCGATAAAGCAGACATCAACGATATCAAACATATGAAGACCGTCGTCCTTCCCAAGGACTTAAATGTAATCGGTATCTATCAAGCTACTCGCCATGCTTACAGCCCCGATGTATTTGTTCCGCTGACGGTCGGGCAAGATCTCACCGGGCTAGGCGATGGTGTTCGCGGAATTGCACTTCGGCTCAATGACCCCTACAAAGCAGCCATGGTGTTAGAAAATGCTGTCGGACCTAACATGCCAAAAGACGGAGCATGGCGGGCACGCACGTGGATGCAGGATCACCAAGCTCAGTTTTCTCTAATCAGCACCCAACGCTGGATGCTCAGCATATGCCTCTCATTCATTATGTTGGTGTCGGCATTTTCTATCATGGCAGTGATGTTCACGGTAACGATTCAAAAGAAACGGGAAATAGGCGTGATGAAATCGCTCGGTGCCGCCCCGTTCCAATTGGTTCGCGTCTTCCTCTATCAGGGAATCATCATCGGCCTGTTTGGTGGGCTGCTCGGTCTTAGTTTAGGATATCTCGTCGTCAAAAACCGGCAAATGCTACTTGATGTGCTCGCATCATGGGGCTTTGACCCTTTCCCATCCGAATTCAACGGATTCGATGGCCTACCCGCAATTATCGACCCAAGGGAATTCGGCATTGTATTTGTTTTTGCTGTTGCCTTGTGTATCCTAGCCACATTAATTCCCGCATTATTAGCGACCCGAAGCGATGCCGCCAAGTCTTTAAGAAATATGTAACCGTCTTGCTACGTATCAGCGGTAAAATTAAATACATTCTCCCATTTCAATGCACACGCACCCATTTACACGTAAATTCGCCACAATATTCTGCCTTCTAGTTCTACTTGGTCATTTTTCAACCGCCGCAGAGTCCATCAAACGCGGCCCCTATCTTCAGCTTTCAACCGATACCTCGGTCCACGTCGTTTGGCGCACCACAGCGGTCATTACCCCCAGCGTAAGAATTGGTAGCCACCCAGACAAGCTCAGTTCTACCTGCTCCTGCAAACAAATCGTTGTCCGCAGAAACAAGGCTCACCACAAAAGCCCACACGCGCTACCACTATTCAACGCCCCCAAGGGCACCTACCAGTATGAAGCAAAAATTTCCGAGCTAAAGCCAGACACGCGCTACTACTATGCCGTTTACGATGGCGACAATCGACTGACACCAGCCGAGGCAGGATTCACATTCCGCACCCACCCCAAACCCGGCACCAACCGCGACACCTACATCTGGGTCGTTGGCGATTCAGGCACTGGCAATCCTTCCCAAAAACAAGTCCACCAAGCACTGATCAATCACAATAAGAAACACAAACTCACACTAGACATGTATCTTCATGTCGGGGATATGGCATACGGCAGTGGTAAAGATGGTGAGTTCCAAAAAAAGTTCTTTGAGATATATCAACCCACCCTTCGAAACACCGTTTGCTGGCCTTCCATGGGTAACCACGAAGGCCAAACGTCACGCGGAAAATCTGGTGTCGGCCCCTACTACGATGCCTACATCACCCCGACTAAGGGAGAAGCCGGTGGCGTACCCACAGGAAATGAATCTTATTACTCGTTCGACTACGGACGCACCCACTTTGTTGTGCTAAACTCACACGATCTTGATCGGCAACCCACCGCTACGATGGCAAAATGGTTACGCGAGGATCTTGCCAAAACGTCACCTAACAGAATCGATTGGATCATAGCTTACTGGCATCATCCGCCATACACCAAAGGCTCTCACGATAGCGACAAAGAGCAACAGCTCATCGAAATGCGTGAACATATCATGCCTATACTCGAGTCCAATGGTGTGGATCTTGTCTTAACAGGTCACTCCCACATTTATGAACGCTCGATGCTCATGGACGGCGCCTACGATACCCCTACAGTAGCAGAAAATAAAATCCTCGACGATGGTGATGGCGACGAAAAAGGCGACGGCGCATATCAAAAAAGCCCGGGGCTGAAACCCAATCAAGGCACTGTACAGATCGTCACGGGTCATGGCGGAACCGGCCTCAGACGTAAAGGTTACTCGCCCGTAATGCGCCGCAGCCTCGTCGAACACGGCTCTACACTCATCAACATCAAGGGGAACGAACTCCTCGTTACCATGCTCAACAAGAACGGTGAAATTAAAGATAAATTTCAAATCCACAAAAAGAAAATCGTCCAGCCTACACGCATTGCCGAACCATGGAAACCCAACGCCAAAAATAATACACCTAAAGCTGTAGATATAACCAAGGATGCTAAATACATCATCCCAAAGAAAGCAGTATGGCAGTATCACACCGGCAGTTTCCCGAGCCCCGCTTGGACTGAACCCAACTTCGATACATCTGCTTGGAAAACCGGCAAGGCTGGATTCGGCTACGGCGATGACGATGACACCACCGAACTGAAAATGAAAAACAAATTTGCTAGCCTCTATATCCGCCGCAATTTTGATTTAACCAATCTAGCTGAGGCACGCAAGCTACTGCTCTCTATCAGCTACGATGATGCCTTCATCATGTATATCAATGGCAAGGAAGCGTTCCGCAAAGGCGTAGGAAAAGGCAATGGTAAGACTGCACGCGATATCTCATCCCATGAGGCCAATGGAAATTTCGAACTCTTTGAGCTGAGCTCGTTTACCGAACTTTTTAACACAGGAAAAAATACTATCGCCATCGAAGGTCATAACCATTCTCCAAACAGCTCAGACTTCACTATCCATCCATCTCTCGTTCTCCAGATAAAATAAGATAAGTTTCTGAGAAGCCTCGGCATCCAACCTGTATCAAGCCAAGTCTAAATCTTGCGTCTTCTGTCTTACATCATCTGTCTCGCCTGCATCCTTTGGGTCCTCAGCTTCCCTCATGTTTGCGCTCACCAAGACTTGCGACACTCGCTCGAAGAGCTCAATGAACACATCCTTGAAAAATCCACTCCAGAACTGCTTTTCCAACGCGCCCAAACATATAAGGCGATGGGTAAATTAAATAATGCCTTTAAAGACCTCGTCTCGGCTACAACTGCAAAGCCTAACAATCTTGCCTGGCAACTAGAGCTCTGCCGACTTGAGCTCGTATCCCACCACCCAGAAAAAGCACTCCGAATTGCTAACTTCGCACTTAAACTCGCCAAAGACCGTCTGGATCGCGCAGAAACACACATTCTGCGTGCACAAGCTTACCAAGCATCCGGTAAGAACCAACCCGCCTTGCACGCTTATCAGCTCGCATTCAAGGAGTCCCCCGCAGGCAAGATTGATTGGTTTCTAATGAGGTCAGAATGCCAACGCCTACTCGGCCGTCACGACGAACAAATTCGTGGTCTCCGCTCCGGTCTCAAACAATTCCCCGACTCTATTCTAAAAGCTCAACTCGTTGAAGCACTCATTGATGGTAAAAAAAATCTTGAGGCACTCAAAATTATTAACAACGAGCTCCCCACCCTACGTTTTAAATCGGCATGGCTCATCAAACGAGCTAGAGCAAAAATCAACCAGAACGATAAAACTACTGCCTTTGAAGATCTTTACACCGCACTCATGGAGATTAACGAACGAGTCAATCCTGACAAACCAGATCCTCTCCTCCTTGCTGATAAGGCAAAAATCTCCCTGCTAACGGGCGACATGGCCGCTGCCCGCATGCACATCGAACAACTCAAAAAACACAACGCACCAAAGTGGATTACCCATCGTCTCGAGCAAGAGCTCACCAAAAAATAGTCACCGCATAACTTGCCTCTTGATTCCCTCATTCGGTTATTCATGCTCTCCATCATTAAGCGACAGTTCATCAAATATACTCGAATTTTGGCAACTTTAAACTAACACGGTGGCTTTGTATTTGATTCACAAATCTTAGAAATTAATATATTATGGACACCGTTTATTTTGACTTGGAAACCCAGCGCAGCTTTGGCGATGTAGGTGGCGCCGCGAACAAAGACAAAATGGGTATATCCGTCGGTGTCGCCTACTCCACCCGCACCGCGCAATACCACATTTTTAACGAGGACCAGACAGATGAACTGGTCAATATGCTCGTCAAAGCAGACCTCGTCGTCGGATACAATCACCTCTACTTCGATTACCCCGTCCTCCAAGGTTACACCATTCTCGATCTCATCAACACCACCGCCAACCTCGATATGATGGTGGAGGTGGAAAACGTGCTCGGGCACCGACTCAAACTCGACTCACTCGCGTCCGCCTCCCTCGGCACCGGCAAGTCCGCCGACGGACTCGACGCCCTACGCTGGTGGCAGGAATACAAAAAAACCGGCAATCCAGAACCGATGATGAAAATCGCCGAGTACTGCTGCTACGATGTCAAAGTCACCAAAGAGGTGCACGAATACGGCATCGAACACGGCCACCTCAAATACAACGACCGCAACGGCCACCCGGCGCAAGTCGAAGTTGATTGGGCTTAAGTAGCGGCAACTTCCGCGCCGCGTCCTTCGAAGCCCCCGGCGAAGTAGGTTAGCACAGCCCATCAATTTCCCACAGAGCTACTCGCCAAACCCGACGTGAAACAAGACGTATCAACAATCATACGTCAAAAGCCGCAGAACGTAACTGACGCCTCCAGCGGCAACCTTTCCCAACTTGCTGCAGGAAGCAGTAAGAACACCCAGCCGCAGGATACAGCAGCCACCCCACCTTCCAAACTTGACCCCCACAATATATGTTCATATGAGCATATATTGTGCCATCCATCTACCAACCCCGCCGCCCACGCGCTTCACCCCTCTGGCAACTCGTCCACCACGGCTGGGCCGATTTTCTCGACGACTACGAACAACACCACCGGAAGTCCCTCGGACCACCTCGCTCAAAAAGCAAATTCCTAGCAGTAAGTTGCGTTGCCGAGGACGAAACAGACGTGATTTTTCTTTTCGAGCTTGGGGACCTTTTGAGTTAGCTGCTCTCAGAAGGTTTGGAAAATTATTCTGCGACTTCAGTGTGAGATGGCTTTGATTTGGAAGCCAGATCAAAGGGTAAGAAGAGGGTGTCAAAGGCTAGGGAAAATGGAAGATCAAGCAATGCGCTGATTCCAAAGGCAATCCGACCTGAGGCAGAATCGAAAGGCCCGGCACATCGCCAATCGTGACTGTTATCAGGTCCAGTGATCCCGGTGCCAACTGCCTCAATATTCATCTTGGTTGCCGGATAAGGCTTTTCGTAGTTGGGCGTGGATGTTGTGCGTTCCAGTAGGGTGGCACAGTTGGAGCAGAGGAGAGAGATTGCGATTATGGTCATCAAAGGAACTATCTTTGCCATTCCAAATAGGATATGCCAAGAGAGAGATGATCACAACCAAAAGTGCTAAAAAAGTAGCACAAAAAATCTATCGGATAATACCAACCAAAAAAAGAATCTGGTAGAATAGAGTGATTTAGGAATTTGAATTGGGATTCGCTTAGCAAAGGCGAGTTCCGGTGAATTTTTGCGAACTTCAGCGTTATTTCGCGGTTGAGGTGCCAGCACCACTCCCTCGGCACGCCTCGAATTTCGCGAAAATTTCCTCGGTTATTCTACCAGATTCTTTTTCTGCTCGGTACAATTTTTCTTAAGAATTCGATGTCTGTCTTTGATCATACTAATGTAAGAGGCTTACGGAGCCGAAGGGTTTTTGGGAGTTGGGTTCTCATGTTTTAGCTTTGAGAAGCAAAGCTGATGGTCCGGAGGAGATCTTTGGTCGACTTCCATTCGTTGATTTTGATGGGGTAGCTGCGTCGTGATTGATGGCTGGAATAAGTTGATCGATCGTCCTGATACAAAGGAATTCTACGATCTGAAAAAAGATCCGGATGACCGAACCGACATTGTCGCTGAGAACCCCGAGATAACCCCCTTATCACCCCATGATAAGCCCCTTCGATCACCTCACCCAAAAAGCAAATTCCTAGCAGTGCTCTCTCTTTTTGTAGTCGAAGCCTATAGGAGGTGGCGGAAATTGTGACGGCTCTGGGTACTGGTTCTATCTGGGTTCTTATGTCGGTGGTTGAGCCTTCGGGATCGTTTTATTCTTATTCTCATCTGCAGGCTTGGCAACAGGCCCCTCCTCTTTGCCGATGTTTTCTTTGCTGATTCCTGCGTCTTCGGCAGCTTTATTGTTTTGCTCAAACTTATTTTGAACAAGTGCGGGGTTCACGTAGTACTCCGCAACGCTGCGGTAGGTGGGGCGGCCTGTGCGAGGGTTGGTGTAGAAAAAAATTACGGAGCGCTTTTGGGGATTGAGTGTCCAGCGGGTTGCGGAAAAACGTTTCCACTTGTTTTTCTCTTTCTGATAGAACTCAATCGCAAAGCGTTTTTCGCCTACTTGGCTTTCTTTAATGACCACATTCTTGGGGCCCGTTCCAGATGGGAGGCTAATGGCTTTTTTACCAAATCTAAGAGCAATATGGGATTTGCAAAAGTTGAACATTCTTCGAGTGCCATAACGAAAATCTTTATCGGAATCGTCGAGAGTGATTACGGTGTAAGGTTTTCCAGATTTCTTCGCTGAAGAAACAAATAAGATGAGTAGGTTGCTGCGGTTCGGTATTGATTTGATGCTGTGGAAAGGTTTCTCGGCGCCGGGTATGCTAATGTGGATAGGTAAGGCGCCGCTATGTGAGAATGGAGGTGAGAAGGCATCATCATACATCGGAATGCTTATGCGCTCCTTTTTGCCATTGGATAGATCGACTGCGCGTATTTCTTTCTGATAACCAACACAGAGTGTGCGGATGCTGAGTTTGTTATTACTATCAGCTGTATTGCTTGGTGCGGCCTCTTGAGCATTGAGGGTGGTCAAGGCCGATGCCATAGTCAGAAAGACGAAAATAGCAGAAAGAGTCATGATTTGCCTCATGATGTAACAGGTCGGTTGCTTGTTAGATTTCATCCTCATGGAGCCAGCGGAAGCTTATAATGTTAAATTCTCTGCCAAATCGTTCGTTGGTGATATGAAGGTTCTCGCGCGTGACCGACTCATCTATTGGGTTTAGGTAAGTGTGGTCTCTTTGCACGTAGGCTTCACACCAGGCTTTTGCAAGAACATCACCATCGCTATTTCTAGATTCTCCGTAAGCCCGGATGAGGAAGGTGTCGCCTCTCACGGTCATGCTGCTTCCCAACGCCTGTAGCAGATCCCCCTGCATGAAATATCCTGGTGCTCCAGCTGCTCGCAAGCCGACAGCGGCATCGGGGTTTTTATAGCCAATGTTTTGCACATCATTAAGTGTTAGGTCCGTATTGAAATAGCGGCTATTGATGTCGGTATTATCGATTGCAGATTGCAGTGTTCCTGAGAGTGATAGGTTATGATTTTTGCTGGCTCCATTGCTTGCATTATTATCATCCGATGGAGTGGATACCCGGCGATTGACGAAATCCGCCATGGAGTGAAATGGCCCGCGTACTTTGACCTGTTCGACGATGGCATGAGCAAGTTTGTCGATGTCCGTCTTATCGAGTGATCGGTAGCCGTTCCACAGGTCATTTTCATCAGGGTTGTTGCCTTCGATTTTTGTACCTGTTACGACTGATTGCCTGGGGAATACAGAGCTGTCGGGTGTTTCATCGGCAGAGCCGGAGTGTGGGATGGTTCGTTTCTGCATGGCCCCTAAAAATGCGCGCCATGCCTCTACGGATGTTGAGTTTACATTAAATCCTCCAGCAATGTAGAGGTAGGGTGCTACGTGCTGATGTCCTGTTTGTGCATCGCTGATCTTGGATGTAACGGCTGTTGGATCAATGTCACGCCGCCAAATCAGACGCGGGTTGGGAAGGTGATGGTCGCCGTTGAGAACGGAGGCGATGGTCCCTTGCTCGGTGACATTTGTCGATTCGCCTGTGGGTATTCCTGAGTGGAACCATTTGTCGTAGAGAGCGTGATTGGACAGATAGCTGTGGTCGTAGAGAGATCTGGCAATATTCGGGTCAGCATGCGCGGTTTCAATTTTGTCGCGTTCTAACATGGGGTGAGCGTAGCCGCCGCTGATCACATGGTTTGTAGAGGGTGGCGAAGTGAAGTCTGCTGGATCACTTCTCCAGATTGTAAATGTCCCGGGATTGAATAACAAATCAAAGTTCCGATACGCTGCCAGAGACAGGGGCGGGCGAGTGGGGATCTCCCGCATGGTCACGAAGTTGAGTCCCGTGTCGGCGGTGTTTCCAGGTCCAAAAAACCCGCGATTGGTATTGGGCTCTATTTCTACGGTGCGATCTTCCCAGTCTGAGATTTTGCGCACGCGAGTTGTCCAGTAGGATGACGCGAGATCCGTGGCGATGTGCTGTTTGTTAGAAAGCGTGGATCCATGTGTGTTTGAGGTGAACAGGTATGGCAGGGTTTCACGTGGACCGTCCCGTTCAGTTCGAACACTGACATCGACAACGCACAGGGGGATTTTGTTCCCTGCAAAAAGCTGAGACGTGGAGATGCCATTGCGTGTGAAGGTATCAAAGCCCCAAAGATCAACCATTTCATTGCGAGTGTGATCTTCGACAAGGAACATCTGGATGTTTTTGAATGTCTCGTTAGACCAAAGACCTGGACTGCGTCTGATCAGATCCATCTGATGCCACATA
>JABHEX010000076.1 GCA_018676385.1 Akkermansiaceae bacterium | reverse complement strand
TGACGTACAGGCACTATGGGCGCCATGGTGCTTACATGTGGGGCTAACACCAGAATCCACCTATGGTGGACAAATGGCGCGTGTCATTGCCTTCGCGCTGGAATCTGCTGGTGCCCCAATTGTAAAAGGTGGCGCAGGGCAGGCAGCGCGCGCGTTTCAATCCATGATTGCTGAAAATGGAGGTGAAATACGTACGGGTGTTGAAGCCACGCGGATCCTAATCGAAAATGGAAAAGCGGTCGGTGTTTATACCAATGATGGTGAAAAGATCGCCGCAAAAAACGTAATTGCGAGCACTGCGCCAGGACAATTATATGATAGTCTACTTTCAGATCAACCGAAGTCCAATGTAACAAAGAAATACCGACATGGACGTGGAAACTTCCAGCTTCACTATGCGCTTGATGGTCCAATTAAATGGGCATCCGACGGATTAGATGATGTTGCCTTGATCCACTTAACAGACGGGATCGATGCGGTATCAAAATCATGCAACGAGGCTGAACGAGGTATGTTGCCGGAAGTGCCAACAATTTGTGTTGGACAACCGCACCGTTTAGACCCGAACCGTTGTCCCAAAGGCAAAGCAATTCTTTGGCTTCAAATTCCAGATGCTCCCTCGGTGATAAAAGGAGATTCTGCAAACGAAATTGAAACTGAGAAGGATTGGACACCCCGCATGCGAGATTCTTTTGCTGACCGCGTTGAAGGAATTTTGTCCAAACATATTACAAATTGGGATGCAATAAAACTTAAACGGCGTGCATATTCGCCGAGCGATTTGCAAGGCATGAACGTCAATCTTGTTGGAGGTGATCCTTATGGTGGTGCTTGCACTTTAGATCAATTTTTCGTTTGGCGGCCTCATGGACGTCAGTCTAACAACGCCACTGATATTAAGAACCTGTTTCATGTCGGCGCATCCACCCACCCTGGCCCCGGCCTTGGCGGTGGGTCTGGCTTCAATATAGCGAAGAGATTAGGGGCATGAAGGAAAAAAGCCGCAAATCTTCAACCCAGACACTTGGCGAGATCGGATTAGACAATTTCGCAACTTATCTTATGAACCGCATCGCGGCTCGATATAACGCGCAGATGAGCGAACAGATCAGCAATCTCGGCCTTAATACTCTTAAGATGCGTGCTTTAGCAGTACTTTCCATAATCGAATCGCCGTTGATTAGCGAATTAGCTGTTTACTCGGTTACCGAAAAATCAACGCTTAGCCGTGCGCTTGATGCGCTTGAGGAAGATGGTTTAGCCCAGAGAAGCGTTGATCCTTGCGACTCCCGAGCTGTCCGCGTGAAGATTACAGGCGCAGGGCGGGACGTTTTTGATGGTGTTTGGCCGCATATGTTTGAAGCCTACCAAACAATGTTTGAAGGCATAGATGATGATGAAAGACACGCGTTTATTGGAACGCTAAAGAAATTGCTCCGCAATACTAAAATCCATGACTTTTGATGGATTAAAAGCATAAAAATTTACTTTTAGAGGCATGATAGATGGCTGAACGGTCGTTTAAAAAAGAAATCGAACATCTTAGGCTTAGTGATGGTGACACCTTCACCGGTGAAGGTATTCTGGCAATCACCAAAGCTCTCCTTGAATCTGGTGTCGGGTATGTCGGCGGGTATCAGGGGGCTCCGATTTCACATTTGATGGATGTGCTAGCGGATGCCGAAGACCTTTTGGATGAACTTGGCGTACGTTTTGAGGCAAACGCATCTGAGGCCGCGGCCGCAGCGATGTTGGCAGCTTCCGTCCATTATCCGATCCGGGGTGCTGTGACATTCAAAGGTCCAGTTGGTGTAAATGTAGCCTCTGACGCGTTGGCAAACCTGTGTTCTTCCGGTGTCAATGGTGGCGCCTTGATTATCGTTGGCGAAGACTATGGTGAAGGTTCCTCCATAATGCAGGAGCGTAGCCATAGTTTTGCGATGAAATCGCAGTTTTGGCTGCTGGATCCGCGCCCCAATCTGCCTTCTATCACTAAGGCGGTTAAAGACGGTTTTGAGCTATCTGAAGCTAGCAATACGCCTGTGATGCTGATGGTGCGCATTCGCTCCTGTCATGTCACGGGTACCTTTGCGACATCCGAAAACAAGAGACCAGCGTTAACAATGAAAGATGCCATCGCCAATCCGCAATCTGATTTCAAACGGGTGGTGTTGCCACCCTGGAGCTATATCCATGAAAAGGAAAAGATCGAAGATCGCTGGCCCGCAGCGGAAAAATTTATCTCTGACAATAAACTAAATGAGTTCTTTGGCCCCAAGGATAGCGAGCTGGGCATTATTGTTCAGGGTGGTATGTATAACAGTGTCATTCGCGCGCTCCAGCGCATTGGCCTAGCTGATGTGTTTGGGGAAACGGCCGTACCTATCTACTGCCTTAATGTCACGTATCCGATTTTAAGAGATGAATTCGATGCTTTTTGCGAGGGCAAAGACCATTTACTAGTTGTGGAAGAAGGACAGCCTGAACATATCGAACAGACGCTAGGAAATTTCCTGTTCAAAAGTGGGAGGAGACTAAATCTGCACGGCAAGGATATTTTACCGATGGCTGGTGAATACACTGGACAGGTTGTGCTGGATGGTCTGACGGCATTTCTCAAAAAAGCTGCGCCGCAGATGCTGCCGGACAAGGTGCGTGCGCCTAATCAGGAAGCGCCCAAGATACCCGATTTATCCGAAACTGTCCCAATCAGGCCTCCAGGGTTTTGCACCGGCTGCCCGGAGCGGCCCATTTTCGCTGGTATGAAGTTAGTTGAGCAGGAATTGGGTAAACATCAAATCACCGGGGATATCGGATGCCACCTGTTTGGTTCGCTTCCCCCCTTTGAAATTGGCGGTGCAACAATGGGCTATGGGCTTGGGCCCGCAGCGAATG
>JABHEX010000075.1 GCA_018676385.1 Akkermansiaceae bacterium | reverse complement strand
CGAAGTATTGAGGAAGGAACACGAGATGAAGAACGTCGCTTGCTCTACGTGGGTATCACCCGCGCGCAGGATCGCTGTACGCTCAGCTGGTGCCCAGTGCGGACAAAGTGGGGGCAGAAAGTGGCGAGCGAGCCGAGTAGTTTCTTAATGGAGCTTGATGACAAATATGTTGATCAAACTGACTACGACGACATCATGGGTGCCGAAGTTAGTGAGGAGGAAGCAGCTGATTTCTTTGCCGATCTGAAGAGCATGTTTGATTGAATCTTTCAACCTCTGTGACTACAACGGCTCTATGAGTGCATATGTGATCAAAATCTTCCTCTACGAAATCGAGCCGCTGATTTGGCGGCGTTTGAGTGTGCCTGGATCAGTAACATTTGCTGAATTTCATTCTATTCTCCAAAGGGCAATGGGCTGGAACGATGAACAAGCACACCAGTTTCGCTATGGTAAAGGAAGGCACCTGAGCAATGTTATCGCGAATTCTCAGGAAGAGGTTGGACCTCAGGATAATTTCACGAATGAGGGCGAGATCACCTTGGCGGAATTTGTTGGTCGGCGGCGGGTACCAATTCGTTTGATGTATCGCTATGATTTCTTTGATTCATGGACGCATGAAATTGTTATTGAGGACAAAACAGAATCTGAGGGCGAGCTAAAAATGTTGGAAGGTGAGCGTGCGTGTCCTCCCGAAGATTGTGGTGGTTCGTTCGGCTATAAAGAATGCCTAGAAGGTTTTTCTGAGTGGATGGACGATGACTATGATCCAGAATTTTTTGATGCGAAATCAATCGCTTTGTAGATTTTGCAATGGTTCAAACCATGGCATCTACAAATGTGGATAGCGTGAATCATGTTTAACGCGCATCGAAGATGAGGATTTTATCTCATTGGGGCCAAGTCGTTCTCATCAAGTTACAATATTAACTTTGAAAATGGTCACTTGCGACTGCAGGTCATCATAAACTCGTTGCCATCCGTATCAACACACATTGCCAGATGAATGGGATCATCCTTTGTGTCAATGGGCTCACGAGTTAGATCACCTCCACATTCCTTGAGTCGTGTAATGCCAGCACGGATGTCATCGACCTGAAAACTTAACCCGGTCCATGTGCGTTTACCTTCACCGCCACCGTGAATTCCGATGGTAGCACCCGCAATCACAATCTCGCTCCATGTTTCGTCAGAGAATGAAACATCTCCACCGAAAAGCTCATGGTAGAAATTCAGGCAGCGTTGGTAGTCGGCTGCCCAGAGCACATATTTAACTTTTTTGACGTTCATTTTTTAGTTGGCGACGATGTTAACAAGGCGACCCGGAACAACGATGATTTTGCGGATTGTTTTCCCTTCGGTGTGCTGGATGACATTGGCATCCTGCTGTGCGAGGGCTTCGATCTCATCTTTTGATGTATCTGGTGAAATGCTAATCTTACCACGTAGCTTGCCATTGACCTGAACGACGATCTCCACTTCATCCTCTATGAGGAAGTCTTCGTTGAAGCTCGGCCACGCGCGGTCGGCGAGGATACGGGACTTGCTGCACTTGGCCGATGGAAATACCTCACCTATTTTGTGGTGGATTTCTTCAGTGATGTGCGGTGCAAATGGGTTCAGGCACTTGAGAAGGTCGCGCATTAGCAGGGCGGGGAGCTTGTTTGCTTTGCCGAAAGCGTTAGTGCAGATCATCATCTGGGAGATTGCAGTGTTGAACGATAGTTTCTCAATGTCATCCCCGACCTTTTTAATGGTTTCGTGCAGAACTTTTAATAGCTCTTTGTCGGTGGGTTTGTCATCAGTGAGTTTGCTGGACAGCACCCATTCACCTTCTTGGTTTTGTTCAAAGGCAAGGCGCCATACTTTAGCGAGGAACCTTGCGACTCCCTCTACGCCTTTCATTTGCCATGGTTTTACTTGCTCGAGGGGCCCCATGAACATTTCATATAAACGTAAGGCATCAGCACCATATTCCTTAACCACATCGTCAGGGTTAACAACGTTGCCGAGTGACTTAGACATTTTTTGTCCATCCTCACCGAGGATTAGGCCTTGGTTGACAAGTTTCTGGAACGGTTCGATGGTGGACACATGCCCCAAGTCGTTGAGCACCTTATGCCAGAAGCGTGCGTAAAGTAGGTGAAGGACTGCGTGTTCAGTGCCGCCGACGTAGAGGTCAACATTCTTCCAATAGGCTTCTGCATCTTCACTGACAAACCGCTCACAATTATGTGGGTCACAATAACGCAGGTAATACCAGCATGAGCCTGCCCACTGAGGCATTGTGTTGGTTTCACGTACTGCTGTTGTGGAGTAGTTGATCCAGTCGCTGGCTTTTGCAAGAGGTCCTTCGGGGGAGCCGGTTGGCTTAAAGTCATCCATCTCAGGTTGGAGCACGGGAAGCTCGGATTCGGGAACCGCTTTGTGGTTTCCATCTTCCCAGAGAATGGGGAATGGCTCACCCCAGTAGCGTTGGCGAGAGAACAGCCAGTCGCGTAGTTTGTAATTTACCTTGGCCTCTCCTTTGTCATTTTCCTCAAGCCAAGCGATGATTTTATTCTTGGCTTCGCGGGTCTTAAGTCCGTCGAGAAATCCGGAATTCACAGAGACACCATTGCCGGTAAATCCTTGCCAGTCATCATTTGTATCAGGTTGCACGACTTGAATGACAGGTAACTCAAACTTAGTGGCAAACTCAAAGTCCCGACTGTCGTGAGCGGGCACAGCCATGATGGCGCCGGTGCCATAGCCCATCATGACGTAGTCAGCAATCCACACGGGGATTTGTTCGCCGTTAACGGGATTCGTTGCTGTGGCTCCGGTGGGGATACCGGATTTGTTTTTGTTGAGATCACCGCGTTCAAGGTCAGACTTGCTGGTGCAGGATGTGATGTATGCCTGTACGGATTCCTTTTGATCAGGGGTTGTGACTTCTGAAACTAGTGGGTGTTCTGGAGCCAATACCATGTAGGTGGCACCGAACAAGGTGTCGGGGCGTGTGGTAAACACACTGACTTCGTGGCCTTGAATGTCAAAGCGGACCTCCGCGCCGGTCGATTTTCCAATCCAGTTTTTTTGAAGCAGTTTGATTGATTCTGGCCAGTCGAGGTCATCGAGCTCGTTGATGAGTCGTTCAGCATATTTAGTGATGCGAAGCATCCACTGACGCAGCGGTCGGCGTTCGACAGTTTCACCTTTGTTCTTCCACTCCTCGACCTCCTCGTTGGCGAGAACTGTGCCCATAGATGGCGACCAGTTGACCGGTGCCTCCTGGATAAAGGCGAGACGGACGTCGTCGATTTGCTCGCGAGTCCATCCTTTAGCTTCCAGTTCAGAAACAGGTGCAGCCTTTTGTGTTTTCTCGTTGAAGTAGGAATCATAGAGCTGGAGAAAAATCCACTGGGTCCACCTAACGTAATTTGGGTCGGTGGTATTGACTTCACGTGTCCAATCGTAGCCGAAGCCGAGCTCCTTGAGTTGGCGGCGGAAATTATCCACATTTGCCTCTGTGGTGATGCGTGGGTGCTGACCGGTCTTGATTGCATACTGCTCGGCTGGCAGGCCAAACGCATCCCAACCCATCGGGTGAAGCACGTTGTGATCGTTCATTTTCTTATATCGCCCAATGATGTCCGTTGCTGTGTATCCTTCTGGGTGGCCGACGTGTAGGCCCGCCCCAGATGGGTAAGGAAACATATCGAGGATATAGTATTTGGGTTTGGATACGTCGAAATCCTCATCACCAGGATTTGGTGTGCGAAAGGTCTGATGATTGTCCCAGTATTGCTGCCACTTGGGTTCGAACTCGTCGAATGGGAAAGGTTTTCGTTGGTCGGACATGGTGTTAAAAGTTTAGAGTAGTCTGTGTGCAGTGGAGTAGAGGTTTTTTGTATGAATGAAAAGAAAAACCCCGGCGGATCATTTATCCACTGGGGTTTTGTGAAATTGTGATATTGTTATCAAATGAGCAATGCGGATGCTATATTAGCGATGAATGATAGCAAGGTCAAGCCACCCAGGATGACGGCCACGATAATGCCAGAGGTATCCATTTTTTTGTGATGAGCGAAGCCTTCTGGACATGATAGCAATGCAACAGCAAGGACATTACTAGCTAGTGGAACAAGCATAAGAAGTAGCCACCAACCACTTGCTCCCATATTTCTAATTCGCAGTAGAGCAAAGCGGATGTAAAAAACGAGAAATATCAGAAGTCCGACAAGTACCAAAATGATAGAATATGCATTACCATCTGGGGAAGTGGTAATTGCCAATCCTATGAACACAAACAGAAGAACCAAAATGATTACATTTCTTACAAAGTAATTTAGTCTCTTAATGCCGCTATACTCGGTTATTAGTGCGCCGGCATCGTTGAATTCAGAGTGAGTGGGCACCGCTGCTCTTGGCGGTTCGTATGGGTTCATGCTTGCTGGGGCAGCAGAATTACTGGTGTTGGAAATTGTAGCAGATGGTTGAGGAAGGCCGGTAGCCGCTATTTTTGACTGTGCAACTGGCTGTGCCAAAGTTTCGATCTGGCTAATCAATTGCCAATCATGCATGCCTTCAGTCCATGCCATAGATCTCTCGTTGAGAGCTCCTCGAGAAATAAGAGATATCAACTCACTAGTTTCCACTGGCCCCACTTGCTGGCCTTTATTATCGATGTAAAACCATTGTTGCTGATTAGTCATAGGGCTGTAATATGCGTCATCCACGTGCACGTTCTAACAATAACAGCATTAGGAAAGAATAGATCAGATTGACTTCTTCTTGCAGGCTCAGATCAGTGAGTTTTTCGATCGTGAACTTACCCTCAAAAAATGCTGGTTGCTTGCGCACACGCATAACTATGGTGCCGTCGGGACGTGTTGCGGAGTATGTTGGGTGGAACAAATATCCGCTAAACATGCCAAGAATCGGAATCCCTCCTAGAAAGCTATCAATGACCTTAGTCCATGGGTTTTCTTCCTGTATTTTAAAATCGGATACCTCGTTACTTGGATTGAAAACATCATAACGTGCGCGCCAGATGGACTTCATCCCTTGTCTTCCAACGGAGCCGATCGCGTTGCCATCTTTGTCGCTGAAATGATAGCGGGCTGACCAGTCAATTACCTTGTTTGCTTGGATAGTAGCGATTTGCTTGCTTTTAGAGGGGTCCGAGAAGATTTGAATATTCTCCTTGAATTTGAAGAGCTTCTGTTTGACGTAGCAGATGCTGCTTCCCTGCACGTCCTCGACGAATACCTGGGGTGCGAGGGCGACGATTTTGAAGCGAAGCCGAAGAGGATAGTTCACACAGAGTGGATGGGGTAAAATCGATTAGTGAAGAACAATACCACCCGGCGAGGCGGGCTGTTGCTGCTGTTGACTTCCGGGCATCAGACGGGCTGACACTAAAAAATTGATTGCCTTTGCGACTTGTTGCATCCAAAGGATATAGCCAATGACAGGGATGAGTATGGCACAGAGAGCTATGCCGAGACTCAAGCGTGGAGCAGCAGTGGTGTTAGTGTATTTGGACATGATAGAATTCCACTGGTCAGGTAGCTTGCAGAGCACAATGATTATCCAGATAGGACCAAAAAAAGGAATGAATAGCAATCCCACAGCCATTCCTGGAGATAACGTTCCGCCTCCCGGCTTTAAAATAGCCCATGCGCGATAAATAGCCATCAGCTGAATAATTGATGAGACGAGAACTCCGATGTAGCCGATTACCATAATGATGATGGGCAAGGCAATACTGCCAGACTCTTCTCCAGCGCGGGCGGCACTTGAGCCGATAAGTATTGTTCCAACGATGATGAGCCCTATACCCACCAAGAGACATGAGATATAGAGACGAATATTGATCTTGTTAACAGCTGGGATTGGATATTCGCCGCCCTCTTGAGCGGTGGCAGCTGCAACAGGGGCAGCATATGGGTTTGTTGGCGAAGCGGCCACACTTGTAAGTGCTGACTGCGTTCCGAGATTAATTTGTGGAGTTTGCTGGGGAATAAATCCATCTATCTGGTTTGCTGGAAGCCATGCTTCCATACCTTCCGTCCAAACTTGTGATTCGGCAGTTATGTGTCCGGCGTTAACGTATGCGTGAATCTGATCTGCTGCTATTGGTCCTACTTGTTGGCCAGCTTGATCAATGTATAACCATTCTTGTTTTTGGCTCATATTTTTATATTATGAATTAACTAGATCTATATGTGAATGGCATGACCGTCAGTGTCAAGTGTTGCCTCGTGAATTGCCTCTGCGAGCGTGGGGTGCGCGTGGATGGTGCTGTGAATCTCATCAGTTGTAAGTTCCATCTCAAGGGCGAGACCTAATTCTGCAATCAATTCAGTGGCATTATCACCAATAATGTGCGCGCCCAAGAGCTCTCCGTGCTCTTTGCCGAATAGTAGTTTAACAAAACCTTCGGTGTCACCAGATGCTTGTGCTTTACCGATTGCAGCGTATGGGAATTTACCGACTTTGTAATCAACGCCATCATCTTTGAGTGCGCGTTCGGTTTTACCAACTGAAGCAACTTGCGGGTGGCAGTAAGTACAGCCGGGGAAGTTGCCGACTTTGCGCGGTATATGGCCATCGACAAAAAGACCCTCGACAAGTTGGATTGCCTCAAAACTTGCTGTGTGAGCTAGCCATGGTGGTCCAGAAATATCACCGCAGGCATAGACGTTTGCAATGGATGTTTCATATCGGTCACCCACTTGAATGAAGCCACGATCGTCGAGTGCTGGTTGCTCACCGCCGGGAAGAACCGGCGCCACACCAATGGCAACGAGGCAGACATCCGCATTGATTGTGTCACTGCCGTTAGGCCCCTCGATATCGATAGAGACAGAATCACCATTGTCATGAAAGTTAACACATTTGGTATTGGTCAAGCATTTGACTCCCTGCTTAGTAAATGACGATTGTAGTTCTTGGCCGATTTCGGTGTCTTCAACGGGAAGCAGATTTGGCAACATCTCGACGATGGTCACCTTAGTTCCGAAGGCGTTGTATATGTATGCGAATTCGACACCGATTGCACCCGCTCCGATGATAATCATTTCTTTGGGTTGGGTGGCTGGCACCATTGCCTCCTTGGAGCTGATAACAGATTTTCCATTGAATGGCAGCGGTGGTAGCTCGCGGCTTTTGCAGCCTGTTGCAATGAGAATATTTGAGCCTTCAATAATTTGCTTTGATCCGTCAGACGAAGTGACTTCAACGTGGTTGCTGTCTTGGATGGCACCCAATCCCCGGATATAGTCTACTTTATTTTTTTTGAACAGAAACTCGATGCCACCGGCAAGTCGATCGGATACTTGACGCGATCGGCCAATCACCGTTGACCAGTCGTAGCTAAGATTATCAAATTTAAGTCCGAATGTAGAGGCCTTCTTATTGAGTGTCTGGTAGAGTTCTGCGTTTTTAAGCAGCGCCTTGGTGGGAATACAGCCCCAGTTCAGGCAAGTGCCGCCAGCGCGGTCTGCTTCAATAACTGCAACTTTTTTACCGAGTTGGGCTCCGCGAATGGCTCCGACGTATCCGGCTGGGCCGCCGCCAATGACTATGAGATCGTACATGGTGTGTAGGGATTTGTGTATGATTAATAAGATATGTGTTTGCGGTGCAGGTTGGACATAGCTGGGTGGTATTGTCAATACAGGGAAGGTCGCAAGACACAAAAAAAGCCAGCGCCCATCACATTAGACGGGCTGCTGGCTGTAATAGAGTGATTGAATCCTTTACCCTTGAGCAATGGGTGCAGGGTCTTTTGGTTTGGATGTTAGCCAACGAATGAGTCCTATTAGACCTAGGATAAAGGCGATGAATCCAAGTGCTATGGCGCCTAATAAGCTGCCAGCAGCTTTTGCGGCACCGCCCATGATCTCTGATAATGAGGAGTGGGAAACCTCGATAATACTGTCTTCAGGAAGTCCACTTACAGACACTGCATAAGTATTGCCCTTTGATGCCGGGAATGAAGCTATTTGCACTTGATTATTGATGATGGTGATGTCGGCAGATTGAGACACGGTGACCTCTGTGCCATCGGCTGTTGTTGCCTTGACGCTGTAGCCATTTGGTTTGGTTGGTGGAGTTGAATCATTTGAATTGAGCCACACGGAGACTTCTTCATCCAGAGTGGCGGTGAAGGTTGCTGTCTCTGGGGTGTTGAATGTAATTGCTCCGTCTATGGTGTTTTCTGTCGTATTTTGGATATCGGTTACTCCACTCTTAATGCCCATGTAGGCTATGATGGTTGCGATGACTGTTGCTACGATGGCGGCGATAAGGAAGCCACATCCTTTTCTTTTTTCTGACATGATATGTATTGATTAGTTGTTTTATGAATTGGTGATGTATGGGTGAATTTAGAGTCCGAGAATATGAAAGTTGGGACTTATGAGCAGAATAGAGTTTTTCTGCGTAGACTCCAGGTATTTTATAAGTTTCTCAAGCTGATGGAGTTGGGTAGGCTGAAGTAGCTGAAGGCCCGGGGTAGCGAGCATATGCTGGCGTATTAGATTGGCTGGGTGCTTGGCTGTGGTGGCGCGAATAAACTCATCCTCGGCATCATCTTTTTTGTTTGGGCCTGCGAGCATACCCTCCAAACCACTCTTTGGCTCAGGTGTGAGGATGGTTTCGTATTCTTCAAGTTTAGCTAGCTTAGCCGCGTGAGTGATTGCCTCATTGATGCCACCTAGTTCATCGACCAATCCGACGACAAGAGCGTCTTTTCCAGAGTAAACACGACCGCCAGCGAGCTTCTCAAGGTCGCCTTTGATACGGTCGCCACGGCCGTCGATGATGCGTTTTTTAAACGTGCCGTATACATCGATCATTGATTTGCGAATCAGTTCTGTCTCTGCAGGCGTGTAACCGCGATGGCTATTCATGATGTCTGCGTGTTTGCCACGTTTGATCGAGTGGGTGGTGATACCAAGTTTGTTCATGGCGCCTCCGAGCACGAATTTCATGCCGACTACGCCGATTGATCCGGTGATGGTTCCTTGTTCCGCAAAAATGCGGTTGGCGCCAGCGCTCACGTAGTAGCCACCTGATGCGGCAACGGCTCCCATGGAGACGACCATAGGTTTACTGGTTGCCTTAAATTCATCGGTTGCTTCCCACAAGACATCGCTGGATAGAGCTGAGCCACCGGGAGAATTGACACGAAAAACCAAAGCTTTGCATTTTTCGTCTTTGGCGAGTCTGAGAATTTCCTCTCTTACTGGGGCGACCGAGGCATCGTTTATTTCGCCATCGAGTGCGACAATACCAATGTAATCAACGCGTCTTTTTTTTGCTTTTCTTGATTTGAAAGCGAGCCGCATAATATCCATAAAGCCACTAATTTTTGGGCCATCTAGATCAGGCAATTCATACCCGCGATCGAACTTAGTATTTTTGCCATAATGCTTGCGGATCGTGGTGATGAAGTCGGTTCTGTATTGGAGTGAATCTACGAGCTTAGCTTTTTTAGCTTCTTCAGGTGTGATGAGTGCTTTATCTATAAGCTGGCGCAGGGTCTCAGGCTTGATTTTCCTACCTTCGCAGATCTGTCTGATCATTTGTTCAAAAATGGAGTCGAAGAGAACCGCTTGTTGTTTGGTAGCGTATTTGCTTGGTTCAGTGCGATAAAGTGTTTCTCCAGCGCTTTTAAAATCACCGATATGAATCACTTCGACCTTGATGCCAAGCTTGTCTAACAATCCTTTAAAGTACATTGACTCCGCATACATGCCGGTGAGCATGACGTCGCCCTCTGGGAGTAGGGTAAAATGATTCGCGGCTGAGCCGATGATTGCCGAGCCATTACTCAGTCTTTCAGTATAAAACCAAACATCTTTACCTGCCTCTCGAATGGCGAGGAGGCAACGGCGCATTTCTTGAAGCTGGGCTAGGTTGATGTTTGCACCTCCAAGGTCTAGGACGACTCCTTTGACGTTGTCGTCAGT
>JABHEX010000074.1 GCA_018676385.1 Akkermansiaceae bacterium | reverse complement strand
GCAGGTTATAGTCGCCATCTTCTACAACATATTGCTGCCCGTGGCCGCGCTCGGTTACCACTTGCACGGCGAGGTAGTTATCAGTTTTAGGTATTGAAAACGTCACCTTGCCATCGACGGCTTCTACAATGGCCGAACCATAAAGGGTGTCGTCGTTCATTTGCACCGTTGCAGCTGCTTTGCCGCGAGGAGGTAGGCCGGGCATTATCACAAACCGCTTGTTCGCACCCTGCTTGGCCCAGTTACGGTAGTTTCGCGCTGTTTCAGCGTGAGAGAAGTTTTCTTCCGTTACCGCAATGGTCGTTTCGCTGGCTGCAATATTAATTGAAGCAAGTAAGGGGATTGCAGAGGTCAGGAGCGTGTAATTTCGTCCGGTCTTCATTGATGAATTCCTTTAGGTTTGATTTTTTTTGGCACTGCTATGTCGTCGGCAGCTCATTAGTTTTGGGTCTAAAACCTGTCAATGTGGAAACAGCTGTCACTTTTGTTGAGAGCCTCTTGGTAGCAGGAAGCCCGCAGCCGCTAGGCGATGACGTTGCGCTGGGTAAGAGCGGTGAGCAATGAGCAATCACCAAGTCTACCTTGAGAGCGGCGGCTAAATCATTAGCAAAAGGTGACTTTGAACAGACAAAGCGGTCTACAGATGTTGGAAGCGAGCTGCGTCTCAAGCGTCTAGCCTCTCCGTGCGCTCAAGGGGCTTTTTGGGTTACCTGAGAGCAGGCCTCATCAGGCGCGAAGCGGTTGCAGTCCGAATAATCCCATTCAGCTCCCGAGTAACACTGTGCCGAAGAAGGGTAGGGTTGGAACTGGGGGGGGCTAGTTGCAAGTAGGTAACAGATGCCGGTGGAGCATTTGAAGGTTTTTAAAGGGCAATGGTATCGCCCGGCAATCCAGTTTCAGTCATTAAAATATCGAGAAGTGGCGAGATAATCGAATCATCATAACGATTTGAAAAAATATTGAGTACGGAAGGAATGCCACCGAGCCTAACGATTACGGTTTTTGTCTGCGGGTTGGTCATAACCAGTTGCAAGCCCATACCCTCAATCCAGAAAACGTCTGGGGAGTTGGGCAGGCCACCATAAACGTGGTACCCATAGGTATTGCCCTTCGATTTACCGGTTGCCTGAACGAAAAACGACTTCGGCATAATCGAGTCTTCAATCATTTTCTCTAACCAGCTTGCCGAGACTATCTGAACCTCTTGGTTAAGAAATAAAGTACCTATCGCCAGCCATGATTTTGCCGTAGCAAATAGACAGCAGTACCCAGCCGTGTTGATGATCGAGGCGCCTTCAAGCCCTAATGGCTTCCAAAGCTTATCGTCAATTAATTGGTTAAGTGGCTTCTCATAGATCTCTGTCAGCACAAGGCTCAATAGGTGGTAATTGATATTGTCATAGTGGAATGATCGATCGCCGTTAAAGGAGATTTCGGATAAAGGTGTTTTTAACGGATGGCCTTTCAAGGTGGCTCTAATGTCTTGAGCCGCTGTCTCAATGCCGGATGTATGTCTTAGTAAATCTCGAAGAGTAACCGCATCTCCAGTGCGGTCTGTTATTTGAGGGAGATACTGAAAAATAGAATCATGTTCGGAATTGATAAAACCGTCATCAATGGCGACACCAACAAGAATGGCAATGATGGCTTTCGTCATAGACATGGCATTGATATTGCGTCCATCTCCCGCATCTGAACGGTAACGCTGATAAACAATATGGCCTTCTTTTTGAACGATCAGTGCCTGAGTTTGGCTGCGGTCAAACCAAGCATCTAATGGGCCATTAGCGACGACGGCTTTTTTAAAGGCCCCCCCTTTTTCGTCCTCGCCCAGCGTCCTTCCTGTAATGGGCGCAGGCGCGGCTAATAGAAATGAGTGAGGCGATGTCATCAAGTCGTTCAGGTGAGCGTTGACCTCGAGTAAAGCACCGTCCTGAAGTGTCGCTCTAAATAAAGTGGCGGCGAGTAGCACTACCGTCAGTGAAATTCCTATTATTGTTTTTCTTTGAAGGGCTTTAGGTAACATTCGGGTCGATACTCTGTTTACTGAGATCTCTACGCCGTTTTGATTGACGACGCTATGATCCTGATCATCACTCCCATAGCCTCTCACATTTTCTCTGACATGGCCCCTCACAAATGAACAAGGGCGACCCCCTCCCTTGAGTGGGGTGTTCCAGTGATAACAATATCGCTTAGGCGTGGATAAAGCTTTAGCTTGAAATGTCAGCCTCCTGTGTTTAAGTGACCGTATCAGAGGGGCTCTTTATGATTAGGTTGCTAATAGTGGTACTGCTTTTTTTTGGCAGCGTTTGCGGAATAGCTAATGCTCAGGTTGCGAACACCTTTGGGGGTAGAGAGTCGGTTGGCGCGGAGAGATTGGCCGAGCAGTTTGGTGTCCTTGAGGGAGCGCTAGAGGCTTACGAGAGCGATCAGATCACGCTGTCTGCAAATGACGCTGGTTCCGCAGTGAACGCGACAGATGATGGGCTGATAGTGCTGCAGCTTGCTCCTGAAAATTTTCGAAGCGCATCGCTGATTGATTTGGAGTCACAAACAATCAGATTTACGCCAGCCGACGGCAGGTATACCGCTGAAACGATTGACCTCCAATTTGAGGAAAATGTAGGCTCCTGGTTCGATAGTTATGGTCGTGACGCATGGTCCGGTAATGAATTTACATTTCCGTTTGCTGGCACTGTTTGGGACCGGCTGTATATCAACCATGTGGGTAGCATCACGTTCGAGAAGAAACCCTCACCCGGAAATGGTTTTGCCTCACTGGAGAGTGAGCTGCCGAAGTTGATCACCCCAGCTTTATCTCAGCCTACGATATCCCCGCTGTACTTCCATCAGTGGAGCACAAGTACTTACGTCAATGAAATGCCCGATAGAGTCGTGATCACTTGGGATGCTATCTGGGGCTCAGCATGGGGGGGGATTTTTGCAATTGAGGCCGATCCCGAAAGAAGTGTCTTTCAGGCCGTACTACACACTGATGGAACGATCGATTTTAACTACAAGTCGTTGGGCACAGAAGTCGGTGTTGTGGGAGTTTTCCCCTACGTGCCGGCAGGCATTTCTGATTTCTCCGGCACTTTGTTAGAAAAT
>JABHEX010000073.1 GCA_018676385.1 Akkermansiaceae bacterium | reverse complement strand
CGTGGACGTGATCAGGCTGAATGTAGTCAAGTAGGCGCTGGTAGTGGGTAATGACAAGGAAACCACGCTCCTCAGAACGCATCGCATTGACACCTTTGGCAACAATCTTCAGCGCATCAATATCCAGACCCGAATCGGTCTCATCAAGAATACAACATTTAGGTTCAAGCATCATCATCTGCAGAATCTCGTTACGCTTTTTCTCGCCACCAGAGAAACCCTCGTTGACTGCACGACTGGTAAACTTGCGGTCCATTTCCAGCACATCCATTTTTGAGTAAAGGTTTTTGTAGTATTCAACTGCATCTAGCTCTTCACCATCTGGCATACGTGCCTGCAGTGCCGCTCGGATGAAGTTGGCATTGGAAACACCAGGGACTTCAGCAGGATATTGAAATGCAAGAAACACACCCGCGCGGCTGCGCTCGTCCACATCCATTTCTAGCAGATTCATCCCGCCCATGGTGACCGTGCCCGACTTCACATCGTAGTCGTCATGACCCGCAATGATTTTTGATAGAGTGGATTTTCCAGAACCGTTCGGTCCCATGATGGCGTGGACTTCACCCTTGGGGATCTCAAGATTGACTCCCTTGAGAATTGGGGTTTCATCGATATTGGCGTGCAGGTCTTTAATGACTAAGCTCATTGGTTAGGTGTGTTGTGATTGGTAATTAATTATTGGAAATTTTTCCCCGTAGGGTGATTTCGAGATTATCGATTTCGGCACCTTCAGGGAGGTCTAGTAGATCAGATAGTTTGGCCCCTTTTTTTAGAGGCACATCGATGATCTTGCCCGATTCCTCGTCATGAAAATGACCGTGCTCGGTCAAGTTCGGACAATAACGCGATGACTCGCGCTCAAAATTTACTTGCCTCACAGCACCGTGCTGAACCAGCGCCTCAAGGCAGTTGTAGACAGTTGCCAAAGAAATCGTAGGCATATTCTCCTTGGCACGCTCAAAAACCTCTCCAGCGGTCGGGTGATCACGATAGCTCATCAACACACTATATACCTCACTGCGCTGGCGGGTCATGCGCAGCCCATCAACGGACGGAAAGTCCTCTGCATTGCATTTGGATGATTCGGTGATGTTATTTTTCATAAGCAATACGGTGGGTTAGCGATCGCGTCAGAAAGCTAGCTCGGATCGACCACCTTACAAGCTATTTTTAGAATAATTCTAATTATTGATTGGGTGTCCTATCTGTTGTGACCTTGCCATGGACATATTTGGCTAACCATGCAACGAAAAACATCCGTTAAAATGAGCATGATCATACGAAGAATCACCGCTTACTTCTAAACATCCTCAATTTCTGCCTTTATTCCAAAAGGTTAGAAAAATGGTTATCCACAAACCTGGATGCTACTTTTAAAAGTACCCATTGTTACCGGAGATGACAATTATCGCCTCTCTACCTCTGTCGAGGGCTAATTCCATCAACCTCTAAAACCGTATCCATACCCCGCTAATCATAATATAATACCTGCGCTACACAGGTTTTATAACCTCTCCAAACTCTGGCAAAATGGCTGATAATATTACTTCTGATAATTTAGGTTAAATTTCTTCCTACGTAGTAGGAATGACGTCGCTACGAAAGTTTTCTCTTTTCAAGAAGCTCTTCCAAGCGTAATGCCACCTTCCATGTCAAAGACGCTCATCATCGCGGAAAAGCCATCCGTAGCCACTGATCTATCCCGTGCACTCGCTAAAGCACCCGAAGTTGGGAAGTTCGAAAAAAAAGGTAGGGGGCGTGATATCTACTTTGAAAACAATGACTTTGTCGTCACTTCAGCCGTTGGCCACCTCGTAGAACTTAAGATGCCCCAGGGTCCGATTGGAAAGAATGGTAAGCCGCGTAACCTTCCTTGGAACTTCGATGTACTGCCCGCTATCCCAAATAAATTTGAACTACAACCGATTGAGCAGTCCGAAACACGCCTCAAGCAAGTCCTTCGCCTCTGCCGCCGCAAAGACGTTGGCGACATCATCAACGCTTGCGACGCCGGTCGTGAAGGGGAGCTCATTTTTCGCTATATCCTTGAGCTCGGAAAAATTGATAAACCTGTCAAGCGCCTATGGATGCAATCCATGACCCAAGGCGCCATTCTTGATGCATGGAATACACTACGCAGCGATGAGGATATGCAACATCTCGCTGATGCCGCAAAGTGCCGCTCGGAATCGGACTGGTTGGTCGGCCTTAACTCAACGCGGGCCCTCACTTGTTTCCGCTCACGTCACGGTGGTTTCAATATAACTGCCGCAGGTCGTGTACAGACTCCCACACTTGCCATCCTTGCCCGCCGTGAGAACGAAATCCGCGAGTTTATCCCCGAACCCTACTCTGAAGTCCATGCCGATTTTACCGTGGAAAAAGGCGAATATGTAGGGCGCTGGATCAACGAGAACTGGAAGCGTGATCCTAAAATCCCCCATTCCCGTGCCGAACGCATTTGGAAAAAGGAAGATGCTGAGGCAATT
>JABHEX010000072.1 GCA_018676385.1 Akkermansiaceae bacterium | reverse complement strand
TAATAGCTGATTCGGCAATACGTTTGCGTCCCATTTCCCCAATAACACCGTGGGAAACTCCAGCATAAATACTCTTCGCTCCGTTATTTTCCAGGATCTCTGCTGCGGCACAAAGAGTGCCCGCAGTCTCTGTCATGTCATCTACAAGGAGGACATTGCGCCCTTCTACGTCACCAATAACGTTCATTGCCTCAACTTTAGTCGCACTAACACGGTGCTTTGCAACAATAGCAAGTTCAGCACCCAGTTTATCGGCATAGGATCGTGCCATTTTGACACCACCCACATCTGGCGAAACAACAGTGAGGTTACTCGCATCATCACCATGCTTTTCGCGCAGGTGTTTTATAAAGACAGGCTTGGCATAAAGGTGATCGACTGGGATATCAAAGAACCCCTGAATCTGAGCAGCGTGCAAATCCATGGTGAGAACACGATCTACACCGGCGGCAGAAATGAGATTTGCTACCAGCTTAGCTGTGATCGGAACACGCGGTTGGTCTTTACGGTCCTGACGGGCGTATCCGAAAAACGGCATCACCGCAGTGATACGGCCGGCACTTGCTCGCTTAGCAGCATCCACCATGATGAGCATTTCCATCAAGTTATGATTGGTAGGCGGACATGTCGGCTGCACGAGGTAAACATCTTCGCCGCGGATGTTTTCGTTGATCTGAACGAATGTTTCACCGTCAGGGAACGAGGTGACGTGAACGTCTGCAAGTTTTTGTCCGAGGTGACTCGCGATGTCCTCTGCGAGTTTTTGGTGAGCCTTACCGCTGAATATTTTCATCTGATTTGACCTAATTTGGTGCTACTGCGGGGATCATGGAGTAACGGCTAGACATGACAACCCCAAAGCGTTCGGAGATCGATTATTTTGCTCCCTTGCCAAACAAAACAGCCGGTATTGTCATGACAAGTAACTTGATGTCATACCAGAGCGACCAATTATCGATGTATTCTAGATCCATTGCCACCCAGTCCTCCCACTCGGTAATATTATTACGTCCATAGGCCTGCCACGTGCAGGTAATACCCGGTTTTACGCTAAGTCGGCGGCGGTGTTCAGATTTTTCAAATTTCTTAACCTCATAAACTGGCAATGGACGAGGGCCTACTAAACTCATATCACCTGTCAGCACGTTAAGCATTTGCGGTAGCTCATCGATACTCCATTTTCTGAGAAAACGAGCAAATGGAAATACTCGTGGGTCATTATGCAGCTTGAAAACTGGACCACTCATTTCGTTGCCAACATCTTTTTTAAGATCATCGAGCTTCGCCTCAGCATCCACAGACATGGTTCTGAATTTCCACATTTTGAATGACTTCCCGTACTTGCCAGCACGATCTTGGCGGAAAAATGCCGACGCGCCTGGGCTGGTTATACGGATACCGATGATCGCAAAAATCCAGACTGGGAATGTGAAGGTAATAAACAATACCGCCACCACGCGATCCATCAACCCTTTGAGGAGCAGGGCCCACGAAAGCTCAGGTGTGGTGCGCAAGACAAGCATCGGCTTATTTCCAAGATTATCAAATGTCGGTCGTGATACTTGAGTTCGGATAAAGTCTGCGGACACCCATACTTCAACACCCTGCTTCTCACAAAGCTCAACAGCTAACGAGATTTCGCGGAACACAGCATGCCGCGCAGCCACAATAACACGCTCGACAGATTCATCGCTCAGAATTTTTTCAAGCTCCTCTGGTTCACGCTCAGTGAGATCGAATTCCGCAACAACTTGCCAATAATCGGTCACCTCGGGGGGCATGAATTCTAAAAGCTCTATGATATCCTCTTGAGTCCCTGCAAGCACCACGCGCTCTTTATTCCCCTCTTCAATGGCTGCCTTCCGCAACGAACGTCTCACAATGGCATCGCGCAGTAACAACGACGCACCCGACAATACAAATGCGGTGGCCAGCACGATTCGACTCGATGGTGCCATTTGGAAAAACACCACCATCACCGCTACAGTCACGCCAATCAGAAGCAGGCACTGGAACATTTGCCGCAGCGATGCCCCCACCGTTTTGCGCATCATATTCCGGTAAAACCCAAATATCTCAAGGGTTAGCGGAGTGAAAGGCACCACGATAAATAGCAACCAAGAGATTTCGGATAATCCGATCTCACCGGCATCGCCCATCCCAAATAACGGCTTTAATATAGGCCGTAACTTATCGCCCACCCAGAATGCCACAAATACCAAAAAAGCGTCACACAACTGTAACGCCTGAATAGAAAACTGTTCTCTTTGTTTGGAACCGAACATTTTTAAACCATGGAGAGTCTACTTCGAAAGAAAGATTTGTAACTGCTGTTATAGACGGATAGGCATCGCGTCTATTCTTTTTTCTTATCAATTACGAGAGGCGCTAGTTTGCGGATAAATTCCTCAAGCATCTTTTCAGACTGCTCTAGAGTGAATGCCGCCTCAGGCTTGATTAGACCTTGCTCTGCATAGACTTGGGTCACTGGCATGGAAAAAGTAGCGTACGCCCATTGCTGGTCGTATCCCTTAAACAACCTGTCCTTCATATCCTGAAGGGTCCGACCGTAGTGGTCCTCGGTAATCACGCGATGGCCAAAAAATGTGTAATACTGCACCCTCCTTATCTTCAATGACTTCCCATCCCTTGTGATTGTCTGGTCACAGACGATTTCTCGCATCGGCAAATCCCCGCCATCAGCAAGAGCTTCTTTGATTATAATTTTACGCTGCTTGGTAAAATTCCAACCCTGCGACTTCAAACAACGTTCAGGTCGGTGAATACTATTATTGATATCCTTCCCAGAGAATACAACCGATACCTCCACCGAAGGTCTCAGTGGATTATTTAAGTCAAAATACTCCACTCTCTCGAACTCAGTATCCTTGGCCAAAATTCTCAATTCATCCCCAGTCACTTCTTTTTTCTTGCCATACATGGCATCAAATCGCTCCGGAAGATTACGCTGCAGCATTGAGAGCTTAATTTCCCCAGCCTTAGGCAGCAGCCATATAGATGAAAACCCCAAGACCAGAACTAGAGCGAGAATGTAGAGCCGCGTAGTGACTCCAGTTTTGGAGTCTTGAGATTCTGGAGTCTTGGAGTCCTGAAGTTCGGAAGTAGGGGGGGGTGTAATCTCGGATGGCATGGGGAGGAGAAGTTTTGAAGTGCTCGTGTCGGGGGGGCGAAGTGCGGGTGCTATACTCTACTGATCAAATATTTAATGCAGCCGCCGAGTAATTTTTAAATCTCAACAGCTTGTTGATAAAGTTGGTCAAATTCTGCGTGATTTGCATACCGGTCACTCGAGCCATAATCCTTGTTGAACTTTGGGTTGAATGTCTGATGGTAAATACGTGGAGTAAGCTCACACGCTTTTTCCCACGCTGTAATATTTTTGAATTGTGCAATACACATAAGAATCTCGGAATTAAGAACCAAGAACTAAATAACTTCACTCCTGCGTGCGTACTCGCACTACTTTACGGTTTTCTTTCCAGTTGAGAAGCTTATCGATAAGGAATAATCCAGTAAGAGCTACAGGGAAAAAAAACAAAAGTCCTGCCCAGTCATGGTAAATGCCAGATCCGAATTCACTATAACCCATTTCAGAAAGAACTAGGATTGTAAATATACGAAGAAAATTAGCACCCATTGAAAGAGGTAACGAACAAGCGAACAAAAAAGCCTTCTTCCATATACTTTTCTGAGTGTAATAGGCATAGATCGCAGAAATCATGACCAAAGCCATCACTGATCGTATCCCACTGCACCCCTCAGCAATCTTTAGTTCGTTCCAGCTGCCATCAGCCGAGTAAATATTATTACCAGCAATGATGAGATCCATACCAAAAAATGTGCCTACTTGATAACACGACTTG
>JABHEX010000071.1 GCA_018676385.1 Akkermansiaceae bacterium | reverse complement strand
GGGGTCGGTAATGAGCTGTTCGACTTCTTCGAAGCGGTCGCGTCGTTGTGAGATTAACGTTGAGTAGTCCATGGATTAAATGTTGAGTGTTAGGCTATGAATGTTGAGTGCAAAAGGAGTGAGTGCAAAATTCGCAACTTAACACTCATTATTCCGCCTTCGGCGGTCAAGCGCCGCGCATGAGGGATATTTCTGCGAGTGAGATCATGGCGTTTTGAATGTCGTCTGGCGAGGCGGTTTTTAGCTCACTTGCGGTCATGGCGCGATCGACGGTGAACTTGCCGGAGCGCGTTCGGCGAAGGGCTGATAGGTGGGCTCCGCATCCGAGGTCTTGGCCGATATCGTGGGCGTAGGTGCGGACATAAAATCCTTTTGAGCAATTGACGGTAAAATCAACCTCTGGAAGTGTGATTCGGTCGATAGAATAATCGGTAACGAAAACGGCACGTGGTTTACGTTCTACTTCGATTCCCTTGCGAGCGAGTTTGTAAAGAGGGACGCCGTTTTTTTTGATGGCGGAAACCATTGGGGGAATTTGTTCAAAGTCGCCGATGTATTTTTCAAAGCCTGTTTGGATTTGTTTGTTTGTGAATGCGGGTACCTCTTTTTCCTCGAGGATATCACTTTCTTTGTCCTGTGATCCAGTCGTAACCCCCAGGGTCATAGTGCCTTTGTATTCCTTGTCCTCAGACATGAGCAGATCCTGGATTTTGGTGGCCTTTCCGATGACTAGCATGAGTAATCCGGTTGCCATTGGGTCAAGTGTCCCGCAGTGACCAATTTTCTTGAACTTGAGCTGTCGGCGGCAAATCGCGACGGCGTCGTGTGAGGTCATGTCGGGCTCTTTGTCGACGAGTAAAACGCCACAAGGCTGGTTGTGTAGAGGGTTGGGTTGTGAGTGTTGAGTATTTCTGGGCATGTGATTCAAGTTAGAGGTTTTCTTTGGCGGTTTTGTCGATGCTGGTGGCGATAGACATTTTAGCGATAAAATCAGGCTTGCAGTGAGCAGCCTATGTTTAGGCGACATTGGTTCCGATGGATGTGCCGGATCGGAGTAGTTGCTTAGCTAGGATACGGATGATTTTTGTGATGGCATTGACGTGTCTCCATACTCGAATAATTCTCATAGAAAATTCGAACGAACGCTTATCTATCTTTTTGTTTTCAGTCATGCCTGAGCCAACTCAACACTAAAAACTCATTATTCAGCGGCTAGCGATTGGTTTATTTCTGCCAATACCATCTCCCTGGCGGATATAATGGGTCCCGTCATGCGTATTCCTGCAGCGCGGGCATGTCCTCCTCCTCCGAACTGTTGGGCGATCTCGCAGACATTTACAGATGAGTCCTTGGCGCGCAGGGAGACACGAATTTTTCCATCGGGGAGCTCTTCAAAAAAGGCGGCTACGATGACACCATCGATACCACGTATGAGATCGATCTGATCCTCGGAGTCCTCGGGCTTGAGGTTGTATTTTTCTTTAACAGAATTGGGTAGTTGCCAATCTGCAATCTTGCCGTTGGGGCTCAATTCCAAAGTATTGAGCAGTGATCGGAGTAGTTCGATTTTACGGTATGGATTACTATCGTAGATTTGTGCATTAATAGTGCCGACATCGAGTCCGTGGCGTACGAGGTCGGCTGCCATTTCATATGTGGCAGCTGTGGTATTGGAATACTGGAATGATCCGGTGTCGGTGGATACTGCAACATAGATGGCATCACGTGTTTGATCGGGCAGTGGAAAATCTTGGGATGTAATTAGGTGGTAGATGATCTGTCCGGTGGCGGGTGAGGAGTCATCGATATGATTAAGATCTGCGTAGCGCGGGTTGGAAATATGGTGGTCGATGTTGATCCATGTTTTTGCCAAAGAGGCTGCGTGTAAGGCATTATCACCTAGTCGTGGTTTAGTGGCGCAGTCGAGGGCAATGCAGACTTCGGCATCGGCGGGATACGATGGAGGTGTCTGAATTTTTTCAGATCCTTGCATAAAAGCGAGATTATCAGGGAGGCCGTCTTCATTGATGTAATGGACAATTTTTCCCATTGCTTCGAGTGAGTGGCCAAGAGCGATCTGAGAGCCGATGGCATCTCCATCTGGGCGAATATGGCTCAAAAGAATGAAAGATGTGTGGTCATGAATGACTTGGGCTATCTCGGGAAATGTGGCGTTTTGACTCATACGGATGGAACGATTGGGTGAGCAAGCTTCATAGACGGTTGCCGGCAGAGGGGCAAGATTTTTGCAAGTTTTCCGGTTGATGCTTTGGCTTTAGGTTAGTCAGTTTGTGTTGCAGCTGGTTGTGATTGTGCGTATGCTGATTGCGGATGGTGATTTTTATTTTAGATCATTGGCGAGCTGGCGTGGAAATACTGATCTTATGGGTTGGTCTCTATCAGGTTTACCGTGCGTTCAGAAAAACTAGGGGCGCGAGAATTCTTGTGGGTCTGGTGTTGCTGTTAATGGTGCTTTCCTTGGTGTCGCTGGCGCTGAATCTTCAGGTGATATTGTGGCTTTTGTTTAAGGTGCTTGCGTTGATGGCGATCGCTCTGATTATTATTTTCCAGCCTGAGCTTCGTAATGCATTGGCACGACTCGGAAGTAGTAAGCTGTTCTCGTTTTCACAAACACAGCGGCATGAATTGTTGGATACTTTTTCAAATGCAGTTGGCCAGTTATCAAAAAAACGAATTGGTGCATTATTTGCGTTCGAACGATCGATTGCGTTGAAAGAGCATCTTGAGACTGGAGTGGAGTTGGACGCATTGTTTTCGCCCGAATTTGCATTGACCGTTTTTCATCCCAAAACAACACTTCACGATGGAGGAATGGTTATTATTCAGGGGCGTGTGGCGGGTGCCGGATGTGTGTTTCCCGTTAGTTCGCGTGAGTTGGAGGACAGGAGTACTGGGTTGCGCCACCGCGCTGCGATTGGCATTACGGAAGAAACCGATTGTGTGGCTGTAGTTATCAGTGAGGAGACAGGACAAATTTCCATCTGCATTGATGGGAAGCTAGAACGTAATTTTAGTGAGGAGAATTTCCGTACGCGTATGGAAGACATATTTTTACCGAAGGAAGATAGACATGAAGAAAGTATTGAAGAGGAATTTGCCGGCGAAGATAGCGACGCTGATCGCGGCCGTAGCGATTTGGTTTCTGATTAACGAAATTGTTAAAAACGAGAAGTCCGGAGCGAATCAGCCCGGGGTGATGGAGGGGCGCTAGTTCTGAAGAGCTAAGATAACGGAGATATTGTTAAATATGGAGGGGTTGTTTATTACTGGGACTGATACCGATGCGGGGAAGACTTATGTTTCGTCGCTTATTATTAAGGCTCTTCGCGAGGAGGGAGTAGATGCGGTAGGATATAAGCCGATCTGCTGTGGTGGTAGGGAGGATGCCTATGCGTTGCAGAGTGCATCTGGCGGGGTGGTGGATTTGGATGAAGTGAACCCGTGTTGGATGCGGTCTGCATCTGCGCCCTACGTCGCGGGAATGTTCGAAAATAAAGAATTGGATATAAAAAACCTATTAGATGGTGCTCGTACTATGGCAGCCAACCACGGTTTGGTTCTATGCGAGGGAGTGGGTGGATGGAAAGTGCCTATCACAAAAGATTATCTTGTGGCGGATTTTGCCAAAGATCTGGGTTGGCCTGTATTACTTGTGGTGGGAAATCGACTTGGTGCATTGAATCACACAGCCCTGACGATTGATTCTATGCGTGCCTGCGGTATCGAGCCCGTGGGGATGGTGTTTAATAACTTATCGGATGAACTGGATACTGCGGAAATTACTAACAAAGGTATTGCGGAGGAAATGACCGGGGTGCCCGTATTGACAGATGTGATTCACGGGCAGGCGGAGATTGAGGCTTGGCCGTTTCAGGATTTGATGGGTCAATAGAAACTGGTCATTGGCTATGAATTGATATATTGAGTGGGCATGATTGACATGCTGGTGAGGCTTTATGATCTGCCTGATACGGGTGATGTTTACGCGCGTGTTGATAAGCAGGGGGTTATTTTACGTC
>JABHEX010000070.1 GCA_018676385.1 Akkermansiaceae bacterium | reverse complement strand
TGAGGAATCAGCAAAAGCCCATAAGGATACAGATGGCGATTCTTCAGATAAGACGGTGACGGACGCAGACGTGGTTACGCCGGCGAGTTAGGAGCTGGCAGCATACGTGCGTCATTGCATCATCGTTTTCAAGGCGTGTTTCAGGTGGTGATAACATTTTTCTGCGAACTCTTCTGAGTTTACAGTAATGCCACATTCACTCTCCAAACTGGTCACGCTAACGCCACTTAATCCACAAGGAGTAATTGATTGAAAGCCTCTCAGGCTCTCATGAGTGATATTGATGGCGTAACCGTGCATTGCGATCCATTTTTTGACACCCACTCCGATGGAAGCTAGTTTACGCTCCTCTACCCAAACACCCGTCAGGCCGTCGCGAAGCGTGGCATCTAGTCCATAATCGGCACATGTTAGTATGAGTGCTTGTTCGAGATTACGTATATAAATGTGCAGATCCTTGCCTAGCGGACGCGTGTCCACCACCGGATATCCCGTTAGTTGTCCTGGCCCGTGATACGTTGCCTGACCGCCTCGGTTGATTTCTACAACTGGGTGGGGTAACATCGCGGTATTTTCACCTAAGGAGCTGCGGTCACGTGTGCGCCCAATGGTGTATATGGGTTCGTGCTCGAGAGTAAACAGCTGGTTGCTACCCTCACCGCTTAGGATTGATTCCACGGCACGCTGCTGTATCTCAAGACCCTGCTTGTAGGTAATGCCCTTGCCGAGCCATGTGTGAGTAAGCTCCATGACCTTTGTTACGTGTAATTTGTCATGTGGACAAGCGCGTAATAATCAGGAGAAATGATCATATTTATTTGGCTTAGCGCTAATTGATTAGCTTTAATTAACAAACTCAACATACAATATGTAGTATTTATTAATATTACATATACCACATAAGATGTTTTTAACGTATTTTTCTTGGTTGCATGACGTCCAAGATTATACTGTCAAGAGCTCACACGCAAAACGATCCGTTTATTTGGATTATCTGTATTCACGACCCCAGCTATTATCATTATGTATCTGAAATCTCTCGACCTTCACGGATTTAAGTCCTTTGCTGATAAAACAAAATTTGAGTTTCACTCAAATGGTGTCACAGGTATCGTTGGTCCTAATGGTTGCGGAAAATCAAATGTAGTTGATGCCATTCGCTGGGTGCTTGGCGAAACCTCTGCCAAAGCCCTGCGTGGTGGTGAAATGGCGGACGTCATATTCAATGGGACAGACAAAAGCGGAACCAGTAAGGCACGTGCTGCCCTCAGTATGGCGGAGGTCACCATGACTCTAGCTGATTGTGAGCAAACACTCAAAGTAGACTACAATGAGGTGGCAATCACCCGCCGTGTGTTTCGCGATGGTAAGTCCGAGTATCGTATCAATGGTAGTCTATGTCGCCTGCGTGACATCCATGAGCTGTTCATGGATACTGGAATTGGTCGTACGTCATACTCCATCATGGAGCAGGGCAAAATCGACATGCTTCTCAGCTCGAAGCCAGAGGATAGGCGTACGGTTTTTGAGGAAGCCGCAGGAATTACTAAGTTCAAAAAGGAAAAGAAAGAGGCACTGCGCAAGCTGGAATACACAGAGGCTAATTTGTTGCGTGTTTCCGATGTGCTAGCTGAGCAGGAACGCCGAATGAATTCTCTTAAGCGTCAAGTTGCCAAGGCACGCCGCTATCAGGAACTTGCGACCGATGTAAAGATTCTGGATAGCCATCTTAGCCATCGTAAATACACTGAGTTTTCAGCAGAACTAGAGGAACTGCATAACTCGATCCATTCCCTAGAAGTGCGTGAGAATGAGCTGGAAGTGGGTCTTCCCGAAAAAGAGGAAGCCGTGGTAAAAGCTAGGGATGCGGCTCAGAGCCTTGAGGCTGAGCTTTCCGAAATCCGTCAGCAGCTCAACCATCATACCAATGCAGCCAGTGCTGCAGAGAGCCGTATTGCTTTTAACAAAGAGCGGCAGTCTGAGCTAGAAGCAAGAGTCAGTCAGAACAAGAGCGATATTGAAGATGCTCAAGATAAGCTCCGGCAACAGCAGTTTGATTTCGAGGAAGTTGAGAAAAATTTTGCCGAACTAACAAGTCGAGTAGACACCCAAAAGGAGCAGCTTGCCCAGCACGAAAAACGTGCGACTGAGCAGCGTGCTGAGCGTGAAGGGAAGGAAACCACCTTACGTGAATTGCGTTCGTTGGCGAATGCCACGCAGTCGGTAATTGCTGCTAGTCAGGCAAAAATTGAGAGTGCACTCTCGCAAATGGAGAATAGTCGTGAGCGCACCCGTAAGCTCACCGACGAAAACGAGCGCCTGCAAGCCGAGCATGAAGAAGCAGTGTTAGAGCAGGAAAAATTTTCATCTGAGCTGGATTCACGTCGTAGTAAATTAGCGACTCTTGAGGAGGAAAAAGAAACTACAGAACGTGCGTTTCAACATAGTCGCGGTGATCTAGATGCTACGCGTCAGCAGACAGCAAATGCACACAAAGACCTCGCTCGTGCATCGTCTCGACTTGATGTTCTGAAACAACTCGTCGATTCCGGTGAGGGTTTTAAGAAAGGCACGCAGGCAGTTCTTAAAGGGCTCGATGAACCAGAATTCTTTAATAATGGCGTGCGTGGTGTGCTTGCGGGCTTGATTCAAGTCGAGGATGGTTACACGGCAGCTGTCGAAGCCGCGCTTGGCTCACATTTGCAGGCAGTGCTGGTAACGAACTCTGAATACGCTCATGCTATTATTGATCGACTTACCGAGAAGAAACTTGGTGAAGCAGCGATCATCCCAGAAGACTTTGTGGCACCCGATTCAGCCGGCCAAATGATGACTGTTCCTGATGGCGCCAAATCATGGGCAATGGACCGTGTTAAGTCCGACAATAAAGTTGCATCAGTCGTTGAGAATCTTCTTTCCAAAGTGCTGATTGTTGATGATCTGACCACTGCGATTGAAATGAGGAAGGACCTTCCTGATGTAATGATTGTGACGATGCGTGGGGATGTCTGCACCCCTGAGGGTCTGGTGCTTGGTGGAGTCAGCAGCGGTGATCAGAATTCTGTCTTAGAACGCCAAAATGAAGTACGTGCTCTGGAGTCAGAAGTTTCCGAGCTGGAGACAGCTGATGAGGATGCTAGGCAGGAACTCGAAGAGCTTGAGTCTACCGTTGCGGAGCAGCGTGAAGCAGCTGAGGCGGCGCGCGAGAGACTCCAGAAAGCGCGGGTCGAGGAGTCTACCCTACAGGGGCAGCTCACCCTAGCTTCACGTGAGGTTGAGTCGCTCGAGAGCAAGATTTCTAGCGTCGAGTGGGAGGCTAACGATATTAAGGAGCGTGATAAAAATGCTATTGAGGGGCACGATCAGTTAGAATCTGATCTAGGTGCTGCCCGTGATCGTCTTGAGCAATTCGAAGCTGATCAGATTAAGCTCACTGGGGAATTAGAAGAGGCGAGTCGACGCGAAAACGAAGCTGTTGCCCAACTTCAGGATTTTCGTACCCGTCTAGCAGTCGAGCGTCAGGCACTGGATGCAGCCGAGCAGCAGCGATCGCCGATGGCAGCACGTCTGGAGGAGCTACGGCAGCTGAGTAGCCGGCGCGACGAGGAAATAGCGTCGTTCAATGAACGTATGGAGGCCGCAGTGACTGAGAATACTGGGCTTACTGAGACGATCGGAACTCACTCTGTCGAAGCGAAAACGCTGGAGCAAACTCTGGCGGATGCAGCTGCGAGTCGTGGTGAGCTTCACAAGGCGATTGAAGTGAGCGAAAAAGAGCTATCCGAGCTACGCCACGAGTGCTCCAAGATCACTGAACAAAAAGGACGTGAGGAAGTTGCCGCGACCAAAATTGGTCTGCGCCTTGAAAGCTTAAACGAAAATGTGATGGAGCGTCATCAAATGGAGTTGGAGCACTTTAGGCCAGATTCCCACGCACTTCTCACCTGCTTGCAAGAGCGCGCCAAGCAATATGAACGGCAGGAAAAACGTCGTGCCGATAAAGAAAGTTCTGAATCTGAGCATCCAGAAAATACTGATGCAGAAGGTGTAGATCATGACGAGGCATCATCAGATGAAAGAGTCGAATTCCCAGGCGATGCGGGTCCTGATTGGGATCTTGTAGAGACGGTTACGATTGATCTCAAACGCAAGGTTGATTCCATGGGCCCAGTCAATGTGGATGCTATCGAGGAGTTCGAAGAGCTTGAAGATTTGCACAACAATCTGCGCACGCAGCATGATGACCTGGTCAGTTCCAAGACCGAACTCATTACAGTGATCGAACGTATCAACGTGGAGACTAAGAAACGCTTTACGGAAACCTTCACCCAGGTTGCAAAGAACTTCAAAGAAATGTTCAAGGTGCTCTTTGGTGACAAGGCGATCGCGAATCTGATTTTAGTTGATGAGGATGATCCGCTTGAGAGTGGTATTGATATCATTGCAAAGCCACCGGGTAAGAAACTTCAGTCTATCAGCCTGCTTTCAGGTGGTGAACGCTCGATGACTGCAGTTGCTCTTTTGTTCTCCATCTATCAAATCAAGCCGAGCCCATTCTGTGTGCTTGACGAATTGGATGCTCCTCTTGACGAGGCGAATATTGGTCGGTTTTTGCGTGTGCTGGACAAGTTTATTGATAACTCGCAGTTCATTATTGTCACCCACAGTAAGCGCACCATGGCACGTGCCGATGTGATGTATGGAGTTACCATGGAGGACTTCGGCGTTTCGAAACCCGTCGGGATGCGTCTCACTACGGCTGAGGACGCCAGTAAGAAAAACAAGGGCGAGGCAAAAACTGCGGCAGAAAAAGCGGCACTGGAGTTGGATTCCTGATAGCTGAACTGAGAAATAGGCGGAGGCACAAGACCCGTGTGCTATCTGCTGTTATAACTCAGGTTGATTCCACTGTGGAATACCGTGCGTCTTCAATTGTTTGTAATACCAATCATGGTAGGGGCGTGTTTTCGACATGGTAACATTTTCATTGACCATCAGGGGGCGAGTTTTTTTCCACCAGTTATCGTAGGCTGTGCGCATCGCCTTGACTAGTTTGGGGTTTTTGGCGGCGACGTCATTTTGTTGTCCTGGATCAGAAGGGATGTGGAAGAGTTCCAGTTTGCCGTTATTCTTGATATTACCTCTGGCGACCAATCTGTATTTCTGATTTCTGACTGCAAATCCTTGCCATTTGAATTGTTCGGGATCTTCACCTGTTTTCCAACGTCCCTGATGGGTGAAAAAATACCGGTCTTTCCAATTTTTACCGTCACCGGTGATCAGGGGGAGCAGGCTTCGCCCTTCGATTTGAGAGACGAGTTTGCTGGGTAGTTTTACGCCAGTGAGTGATCCAAGCGTCGGTAAGAGGTCGATGTGACCAGCTAGTGTGTTGATTTCGCGTCCGGCTGCGATTTTCTTATCCCAGCGGATGAAGAATGGGACACGCACGCCACCCTCATCGGTGGAGGCCTTGGTTCCGCGCATGCCTGCATTGTAGACGCGCATCGCTCTGTTATCCTCGTCTTTTCCGAGGATGCTCCCGATTTTTCCAGATCCGTTATGAGTCATACCGTTATCGGACATGAAAATCACGACTGTGTTATCGAGCATTTTCCATTGTTCAAGCTTCTGCATCATACGGCCGAT
>JABHEX010000069.1 GCA_018676385.1 Akkermansiaceae bacterium | reverse complement strand
TCCTGACCAACTTTCCGCTGACTGTTTTTGCCACCTCCAAGCGCAAGCGACAAGCTGATATTCGCATAGCGAAAAAACGCCTTCTTGCCAGCTCGATCAGCGGATACTCGCTGCTTTTCAACGATGTGCTGCCATCCGACTACCTGACTTCAATCGACCCGACCAAACGCCAGCGGAGCTTTGGTCATATTCCGGTCATGTGGGCATGGGTTGCACAGGTTCTCGAAGGCAATGCTTCATGCAGCAAAGCACTTGGTATGATCCAGAGCTGGTATCAAAGCTGTGAACTGCCAGCACCGAGGGGCGGCACAGCAGGTTACTGTCTTGCAAGGGGGCGGATCGAAGAACCCTTCCTACGGAAAGCTGCAGCAAAAGTAATCTCCGGATTGCAACGAGGCATTAGCTCTCCCGATCTTTGGAATGGGCATGTGGTCAAATCCATCGACGGCAGCTCCGTATTGCTCACGGATACCCAGGCCAATCAGCTTACCTATCCACAGCCATCCAGCCAGAAGACCGGCTGTGGTTTCCCCGCCATGGGAGTCGTGGCCTTGCTCAATCATAGCCATGGCGGCTGGGAAGCCTTCGAGACCTGCGACGCCAAGATGCGGGACACCCGGATGGCCCCTCGGATGCTCAAACATATTGAGAAAGGCGACGTTTTATTGGCGGACAGAGCCTTCTGTAGCTATGAGTTCTGTGCTCGGCTGATGGAGAAAGGTTCCCACTTTGTCATGCGGCTGCATCAGGCGCGTCATCGCAAGCTTGACTGGCGCAAAGGCCGTAAAATGAGTCGCAACGAGAGGGTTATCCACTGGCTAAAACCCAAGCAACAGCCCGCTACGAGTGAGCTCAGCAAGGCACAATGGGCTACCTTGCCTGCCGAGCTGACGATTCGCTATGTCAGGAAGCCCCACACGAGCCGTGGAGGCAAAAAGGGTTGGCTCGTTGTTGTCACCGACCTTCTCGACAACAAGAAATACAAGCCCATCAGTGTGGGAAAACTCTATCAGGAACGCTGGGAAATTGAACTGCGCCTGCGGGACATCAAAACAACTCTGGGCATGGAGATGCTTACAGTGAAAACCCCAGAAATGGCGCATAAGGCACTGTGGGTCATGATGACCGCCTATAATCTTGTTAGGAGTCAAATGCAGAAGGCCGTCGCCACGGTGGGCGCCACCGTATGGCAGGCCAGCTTCAAGGCCATCCTTGACGTGGTTACTTCGTGCCACGAGGCACTCAGACCACTTGCAGGAATGGCTAACAAAATAAAGCAACGCCTATGCTCGATCACACAATTATGCAGCCAGAAGCTTATCGATTTACGACCAGACAGGAGAGAGCCACGAGCAACGAAAAGAAGGCCGAAGAGTTATCAAATGCTGACGAAACCAAGACACATTTTTAAAGAAGTTCCACACCGTGGCAACTACTACAAAACGGCTTAACTAAGTGCCATTCGGGTCAGGAAGAGATTCGGTGCATTTTCCGCTTCACCCCCCTCTTCCTATCTGGTTCCATGCGGCCATTGTAAGCCTTTTTTCCTCTGCGCTCTGGCACTTAGAAAATGCAACCCCCTATCTCCTCCTCGCATGATGCGCTCGACCACCTCACCCAAAAAGCAAATTCCTAGCAATCAATTTGAATAAAGGATTCTTCAGTCAGGACAAAGCCGAAAAAATGTCTGCGGAACTAAGGGGGGAGACCGGAATGGTGCTCAGATGAGCCTATTGTCACTCTTACTCATAATCTTACTCTTACTCCCAAGAGATTAAGATTATGATTATGATTAAGATTAAGATTAAGACGAAATGCCCTCAAGAGATTAAGATTATGATTAAGAGTAAGATTAGGACGAAATGCTTCCTTGCTGAGCAGTATTCGGGACAGAGCCTAAAAAAAATCTGCGCCACCACTTGGGTAACGCAGACATGAATGATTAGTCTCTTTCTCTTTTAAACCATTAGCCGCGGCGGCGACGCAGGATGAGGGCGAGTCCACCAAGGCCGAGAAGGGCGGTGGTGGAGGGCTCGGGGACGCCGGTGACCGTGTAGCCTGCGAACGCAAACTGGCCACTGCCGCCACCATTTGAGTCGATGGAAATCGCTAGGTCGTCCAGAGCGTCGGTGATGGTGACTTCCGTGGTGAAGGTAAAGTAGCCGAAGCCATCACTGCCACCGATGGAGCTGGAGGTCAACGAAGTCGAGCCAACGTCATCCATCGTCGCTTGAAAGCTGCGGCCCGTATTGGTGTGCGCCATGTAGAGAGTGATCGTCTGGATACCGACACCCAGATCGTTGAAAGTGATGGTGAAGATGTTCTCAGTGCCACCTATGCCGTTGGCTGCACCAAAGGCAGTTTGGATTCCACCGGAAAAATTGGTACCATCGCCCGCGCCCACGGTGAATTCCCACAGGGCCAGATCGGTTCCGTTGGAGTATTCCGCGGCGTCGCGCTCGGTGATGGTCACCGCGCCGATACCGGAGCTCGCCTTGCTGTTGGTCGCCGGGCTGACGTCTGCGGTAATTGAATCGAAGTTGGTGTCGGCTGCCTGGGTGCCGTCCAGGAAATCGGCGCCGGGCATGTAGTAGCCCCAGTCCACGACATTGGCAGCGGTTGTATCGATACCCGTGGAGGCGGGGTCGACATCAAAAGCAGACGAAGCGACGGTTGCGGCGTGGGAACTACCACTCAATAGAATTAGGGAAGCGAGTTGCTTAACAATAGTGAGTGTCATACCCCTAGTATAAGGAATCCATTCCAGTGGCGTCAAATTTATTCTGAAAATAAAAGCCACATTCGGACATGTTCGTTATCAACGACTTCTTAAGCGTTTTTTCAAAAGCTTCACGTCTTCACCAGGAAATGAAAGGGGCCATCTGAAAGGGACAAGGAAGAGATTCGAAGAGGGCTCAGTCCGTGGATTGTGGATAACCCCCTATCTCCTCCTCGCATGATGCGCTCGACCACCTCACCCAAAAAGCAAATTCCTAGCAATCACGCTGTATGATCTTCCTCTATCACGATCCCCACACCAACCAGCTCCGCACCCATACGATACGAGACTATATCCAATGATGCCAGCAGGTGAACTGACCATTCTGATGCAAATCGAAACCTCCCCCCCCCAAGGGGGCTGGTTGTTATGATTAATTCCGTAGTTAAGTTTGACACGATGGTCGGCAGGGTGATACTTATCGGTGTAGTTACATTGTGCCTCGTAATGACACTCATGTATTATCCTTATACCAAGCCCATGACATTGTCTCCACACACTCGATTCTTCATAAAGTCAACAGCTCGCCACTCGCCAGGCTTTGCCCTCATTGCGACCATTTCAGTGATGGTATTGCTCGTTCTTATTGCCCTGGCAATGCTCAGCATGAGCACCATCGAACTACGCTCCAACCAGAAGGACAAAGCAATGGCCGAAGCTCAAGCGAATGCACGCATGGCCCTGATGCTCGCGCTTGGAGAATTACAAAAATCCATGGGCCCCGACCAACGGGTATCTGCCAATGGTGCAATCCTCGCTGAGGGCAGTGTAAAACACCCGCATTGGACCGGTGTTTGGGACTCATGGAAAGCTGGTGGATCTAGTGCCTCTGGAAATGATAATAAGAGTGAGCACCGCACCATCGATGGAGAGTCAAACAGCGGCATGCATCCCACCTATGAGGAAAACCGCAAAGACCACTTCCGATCGTGGCTCGTCTCGTTAGACTCAGAGGAGGTTGCCACAGTCTCCACTGCAAAGGATCTTACCCTTAATGGCATCGTCAAGCCGGTCAATGGCACGGACGCCGTACAACTTGTCGGAGAGGGATCGCTCGGACCGGATAGCCTTCCTCAGGATTACATCAGTGCACGCTTACTCAATGTTAAATTAGATCAGAAAGATAATGCTCAAACTACCGGCCGCTATGGCTGGTGGGTCGGTGACGAAAGTCAAAAAGCACGTCTGATGGATGACTCTTATCAATTATCTGACGCCCCTACGAATTTGGCCGAAAAAATCTTCCGCCATCAGGCTCCCGCATCGACCGGCACGACTACCGTCAAGGGACTCGAAGACATGACCGACGAGCAGTTAGAGAAACTCGGCGCCCTGCAGTCCCGGCGGACACTTGACCTCGTTGAAGGATCAACGGAGGAGGCGGCAGACAACTTTCACCACGTTACTCCCTTCTCCTATCAGGTTCTAGCCGACGTGCGCGAGGGTGGACTCAAACGCTGCCTAACAACCTTACTGGATCGAAATATTGATAGGAATGACGTGTTCAACACCAGCCAATATAAAAACATCAGTTGGAAGGCAGATGCTCCTGATTACATGCTTTATAAATTCAATACCAAGGATAGCTGGTCAGTGACCCGGGGACAGGAGATGGTATCCATTCATGATCTGGCTGCCTACTACCAGATGTATGATGAAGGAAACCGCTTAGGCCACGGCAACTATGGGGTAAAATACAGATCGCAACAAGTAAGAGACGGCATACAACTCGCAACGGCAGATTACGGCACGAAGGGATATCTCGATCAGTACATGCGCCAATATTCCAGTCTCTA
>JABHEX010000068.1 GCA_018676385.1 Akkermansiaceae bacterium | reverse complement strand
TTCGGCCTTACAAGGACTGCATCTTGCGCCAGTAGTTCGCAAGTAAACGCGATAAGGCACACAGTTAATACTCTCTTTAGCATAATGAGAGTATTAACCATCCGATGTGACCTCGCCAGAGCAAAAATATCGCAATCTTGAATTACATAGGGAAATATTTTCATTCCTACCACAATCGCGCATTGAATATTTTGGACGTTCTGCCATTGTCCTTTACACATATGTCCAATTGCTTCGGTCAAATTTTTCGTATTTCCACTTGGGGTGAGTCTCATGGTGGTGGAGTAGGTGTTGTCATAGACGGCTGCCCACCCCGTATTCCACTGTCTGAGAAAGACATTCAGCACGACCTCGACCGCCGGCGTCCGGGACAAAGCGAGATCGTCACCCCGCGCAATGAGAGTGATTCCTGTGAAATTCTATCGGGGGTGTTCGAAGGCCAGACGCTGGGTTCTCCCATAGCAATTCTCGTTCGTAACAATGACCAACGCCCTTCATCTTACAACGAGATGAAGGACAAATATCGCCCTTCTCATGCTGATTATACTTATGATGCCAAATATGGTACTCGTGCATGGCATGGTGGAGGTAGAGCATCAGCCCGTGAAACGATCGGACGTGTAGCGGCTGCTGCTGTGGCTAAGAAAGTACTCGCAGAACTTTATCCAGAACTTGAAATCATCGCTTGGGTACAATCGGTAAAAGATATTGAGGCTAACGTCAATTCAGCCACCTTAAGCAAACAAGTAATCGAATCCAATATCGTGCGCACCGCCGACCCCAACGCAGTTGAACCGATGACATCACTAATCAAAAAAATGCGCTCCGAGGGGAATTCTATCGGCGGAGTCGTTCAGTGCGTCGTCCGCCAACCACCGGTTGGCCTTGGCAGCCCTGTCTTCGGAAAACTCGAAGCCACCCTCGCACAAGCTATGCTCAGCCTGCCTGCGACCAAGGGGTTCGAGATCGGTTCAGGCTTTGCAGGAACGCAACTGACCGGAGCAGAACATAACGATGCCTTTCACATGGAAAATGATAAAGTTCGCACTACAACAAATCGCTCAGGCGGTATACAGGGCGGTATTTCAAATGGCGAAAACATAGAGTTTAAGGTGGCATTCAAACCCACTGCCACCATCATGACCGAGCAGAAAACCATCGACAATAATCATCAGGACACCGAGCTTAAAGGGCGTGGTAGACATGACCCGTGCGTGCTTCCGCGAGCCGTCCCAATCGTCGAAGCAATGACGACGCTCACCCTTCTCGACCATGCGCTTCAACACCGCGCCCAGTGCGGTATATAACCATGCCCAGCCATGAGCTTGACTGACCTTGAAGCTACCGGAATCATCACTGCGTTGGTCCTTGCTCTGGCGGTCATTGGTTTCCTCAAAGGTCTGATTCGTACGGTTCTCTCCATCGTTTGTCTTGGCGTTGCTGGCTACGCAGCTCTCTGGGGTAACGATCACGCCAGCGACTTGACCGCACAATGGATGGAAAACCCAGGCACATGGATACCTAAAATTGTTGCCACCCTCACCGGATTGGCCGTTTTTGTGATCTGCCGCTACCTACTACTTTTTTTGGTTGATCCGTTTAACCAATCAAAAACGGGGAAAAAAATTGGCTTTGGGCTTCCTGCTGCTGCACTCACCCTATGCGCTGGACTCACCATACTCTGGTTGGGATTCACCGGTATTCGTTACGGTGGAACACTAGCCGAGCTTAAGCATACTCGCTGCCAAGTTCTCAGTATAGGAGATGATCATGGCGCCTTCCACACGACACCCATGCTCTTGAACGCAAAACTTATAATCGATGCAAGTAGCGCTGGACAATGGCAACGCAAAAGCGACTTTCTTGACACCCCAATAAAATTAAAACTCTGTAAGCTACTTATCCTCTATCATGACAACTCAACACGTGAAAATATGCTACGTGACGAGCGTATGAACTTGATACTGAACAGTTCATCATTCCTTGAGCTGGCATACAATGGCAAGATTCAAGAACTTACGGAATCGGGCAGGATGCGCGAGCTTTACCATGCTGAACCCTTGGACGTTTATCTTAAAAAAGATGATTCATACAGAGCAATAGTTTCCCTGCCATCTGATTATGTTCATTCGTTTATTCCCAAGCTG
>JABHEX010000067.1 GCA_018676385.1 Akkermansiaceae bacterium | reverse complement strand
GGTCAATGAGGCTTCGTCTCACCCAATCCATTATGCCGCATCGACATCCTCACGCAGGTTTTTGATGATGAATTCCTGCCTATCTGGAGTGTTTTTACCCATGTAGAATGCGAGCATTTCCTTGATACTCTTTCCCTCCTCCATCAACACCGGGTCAAGACGCATATCGGGCCCAATCATGAAGGCAAACTCATCAGGTGAGATCTCCCCTAGCCCCTTGAAACGGGTGATTTCAGCTGCTTTACCTAACTTACTGATCGCGGCTACGCGCTCATCGTCGTCGTAGCAATACAGGGTCTCTTTTTTATTGCGGACACGAAACAACGGTGTTTGAAGAATATATAAATGACCCTCTCTAACAAGCTCTGGAAAGAACTGGAGAAAAAACGTCAGTAACAAAAGACGGATATGCATACCATCGACGTCAGCATCAGTCGCAATAACCACACGATTATAACGTAGCGTCTCCAGGCTTTCCTCGATATCAAGCGCGTGCTGGAGCAGGTTGAACTCTTCGTTTTCATAAACGACTTTACGTTTGAGGCCAAAGGAGTTGAGCGGCTTACCCCGCAGAGAAAACACCGCTTGGGTTTCGACGTCGCGGCTCTTAGTGATTGAACCACTCGCGGAGTCGCCCTCGGTAATAAACACCGTAGATTCGCCAGCACGCTTGTGCTTACCAGCCAGATGGGCACGACAATCACGCAGTTTTTTATTATGCACCTTCGCCTTGCGTGCACGTTCGCGGGCTATTTTTTTAACACCCGATAATTCCTTACGCTCACGTTCAGCTGAGAGTATGCGTTTTTGAAGTGCTTGCGCATCCTTCGGGTTCTTGTGCAGATAATTATCAAGATGCTCTTTAAGAAAATTTGTAATAAAGGTTTTGATCGTCTCGCCCTCAGGAGAAATCGTCGCACTACCCAACTTTGTTTTAGTCTGACTTTCGAAAACAGGCTCCTCAATCCTAACAAGGATAGCAGCCTCCAAGCCAGCCCGAATGTCTGATGGGTTGTATTGTTTTTTATAAAACCCCCTGACCACATCAATGATCGCACCACGGAATGCCGCGAGGTGGGTGCCGCCCTGCGTTGTATGCTGACCATTGACAAACGAGTAGTATTCCTCATTGCTATCTAAAGTGTGCGTAAAAGCGATCTCAATGTCCTTACTGCGAAGATGAATAGGGCCATACAATGCATCGCCTTCCATTTCCTCATTCAGCAAATCCAACAGACCGTCCTTGGACTTAAACTTTTTACCGTTAAAAACGATCGCTAACCCTGGGTTTAGGAAGGAGTAGTAGCGACACATCTTTTCGACGAAACCCGCTTTAAAATTTGTTTTTGCCGGGAAAATCGATCGATCCACATCAAACGCAAGCCGTGTACCATTAGGTTCAGCATCCTTGCGCGGCTTCTTCATTTCCTCGATCACTTCGCCTTTACTGAACTCAATCGCTTTGGTCTCACCATCGCGCCAAGCCTGAATTTCAAAGAATCCCGAAAGCGCATTCACCGCTTTAATGCCGACACCATTGAGCCCAACAGATTTCTTAAAAGCTTCACTATCGTACTTGGCACCCGTGTTAATTTTCGCCGCGCAATCCATCAGTTTCCCCAAGGGAATGCCACGACCAAAATCACGCACCTCTACCCTACCCTCGTCATCGATATCCACCGTGATCTCATTACCATGTCCCATGACAAACTCGTCTACTGAGTTGTCCATCGCTTCCTTGAGTAAGATATAGATTCCATCATCAGCACTTTTACCATTGCCTAGTTTACCAATATACATACCCGGACGCATGCGGATGTGCTCTTTCCAATCCAGGGACTTGATGTCGTCTTCTGTGTATTTTGCCATGTTACAATAAAAGTGGGAGATGCTTGACTTAGTTAACATGTCTTAACAGACACAGGAATGCAATGCTGATTTACGATCAAAATCTGGCAGCACACACAAATTTGATACCGCTAACTCAATCCTATGGAGTTAGCCATGATCTAACACGGTAAAACTTCTTCGGATCCGTGTTGATAGGCACCTGCGCATTTACAGTCTGACCCGTTGCGGTTATGTCAGAATAACCTTGCAGCACAGGCCAATCACCTGACTGCTGGAGATCATCGGAAACTTCAATGGCATAATGCCGTGTTTTCCCCTCATAGCCAACCCCCGATGCAATGACTGTGGTGAATGAGATGTTCACATGTGTCTCATCCATACTCACGTTGGGTGTTAACTGAACGTTTGAAGCAATCGGAGACGTTCCGAAAATATATTCGCTCTGGTTGTTAATGCCATCTTTGTCGGAATCAGCTGTTGGAGCAGAAACTAAGGGATCAGCAAGCTCTTGAGTGGTATAATAATTCGTTCTCCATGTTTCAAATAAATCAACTACAGTCACTGTAGCGGTGTTGGAATTGTCCCCACTTGGATTGGCCGCATTGGAGACTTTCACCCAGTATGATGTAGTTGCCGATAAAGCTGGTGTGGTAAAGCTGCTGCTGTCGTTACCCACTGGCGTGGTATCAACACCCGACGCTCCTTGATACCATTGATAAGTGAACGGAGGCGTGCCGTCAGCACTGGCGTTCAGAGACGTTGTTTCTCCGCTGTTGATCGTAATGGAAGCTGGTTGCTGTGTGATCGTTGCAGCTCCAGCCGGAGCAGCTACAACGATACTAAATGTACCTTCTGCATAATCCCCTGAATCGCCAGCATTTCTCCAAGCTCGGATTTTAATGCCTGAATACGTTCCCGCCTGCGTTGGTGTTCCCGATATAGATCCAAAAGATTTATTAACTACACCTGGATTGAGCGATAGCCCGGGAGGTAGTGTCCCGGTCACCGAGAAATGGTCTACTCTGTGCCCACTAATACCTATGGCTTGAAACACGAAAGTGAGACTTACATCTGTATCCGATGACACCGTATCACTACCATTGTTTGGTGATATCTGAACTACCTCAGTGGCTCCTGAGACAGAATCGAATGCCCCAAGCCCAGCGACAGTCGCAATGGTCATTTTTACCGCATCCATCGTTGCAACAGAACTTAATAACTTTGCTTCGGGTAGGAGAAACTGAATATAGGGAGACTTTTGAAGCAGTACGATCAGCGCGCTAACTCTTCGACCCAAACGTCT
>JABHEX010000066.1 GCA_018676385.1 Akkermansiaceae bacterium | reverse complement strand
CGATCCAAAGGTCAGCGAGACATGGTCATACAATGATGACCCGTCAGCTTCCTTGGTCGATTTAAGTTTATCGATCAGGCCAGCCAAAAGTTCGCTGTGTGCTTTGTCCCGTGCCTGGGAGGCATCCATGCGATCTCCCGGTGAGTAGTGACTCACATTGTGCGCGCTCGGCTTCAGATCCAGACTTGATAACAGTGACTGTCCGGGCAGGCGGTAGCTCAGCACCCGGGTGCAATCGGTCTGCATGGCGGCAACCATCAGGTCATACATCACCTTGATCTCATCCTTGCCTTTCAGTCCCGGCTTCGGCTCTTCCATCGGCGGCTTGGCCTTCGGCACCTGCAGCCACTCCTCGTCCTTACCTAGGCGGGTTTCAATGTCGCGGATACCCTGGAAATATTCGTCCAGCTTGTCGGTGTCGGTTTTCGAAAGCCCACGCTGCACGCGCTTGGCTTCGGACAGAACGGCATCGAGCACGCTACGTTTGTCAGCGATCGCCCTCTGGCGTAACTCCAACGGTAAGTCGTCGGGTGAAAACATCTTGTGGAATACCTGCACGGGATTGTTGTATCCCGCGACCGGTTTGCCTCGTTGATCCCAAGCGAGTGACAGCCCCGGGCCGTGACCTGAGCCACTACCATCAGAACTGTTGAGTTGCATCGACGTGAATCGCGTGTCCTGTCCAAGCTGATGGGCAATGACCTGATCGACGGAAATGCTGTTCGACATGTTTTGTCCTGCGATGGAATACCGGTTCGCCCCCGTGAGCCAGAAGGTGCTGCCCCAGTGCGCCTCGTTGCTGTATTGGTTCTCACAGCCCTGAACGACGGTGATATCCGACTTGTGGCGAGCCAGCGGAGCGAGACCTTCAGGAAGCTCATAGCTGGCACCGGTTTGTTTCTGGTCGGGATACCAGGTCTCCTTGGTCACGCCAAATCCCATACCAAGGAAAATGGCGCGCTTGGCGGGAGCAGCAGGTGTGTTCTCAGCTGCCGAGGCAAACTGCCTGAAACCGATGGATTCCAGCGCAGGCAGGGCGATGAGCGCACCGGATCCGCGGAGGAAGTGACGACGAGTGAACTGGTTTTTCATGGATGAGGTGTGGGTGAAGCTGTTTTTATTGGGTGGTGCGGACTGGCAACCTAGGTCGTTTTGTTAGGGTCAGCTGGACGTTATCTGCATAGTGCCCTCCGACTTTGATAGGCGTTGTGGTGGGGATTCTAGAATTCACATTGATCGAGATGAGAGCAATGTTTGCTTCGGGCTCCAGTAGGCAGGATGCTGAAATGGTTTTCGGGCCATCTCCAGGTTTGAGTCTGATGCCTTTTTTTCCTATCGCCAGAGCATCATTAATCACCATGGGCCAGTTTTCTTTGATGAATTCGGGGTCCGCCTGATAGAGGTGAATGGTGCAGGAGGCCGAGACTCTGGGCAAATCGGCATCGTTAGCAGCCGCGACGCGGTGAAATGTAGTCGACAGCGTTAGAGAGAGTTGAGATTGATTATCAGGATTTTGTTTTTGGATGGAGGTCAGGTCAATGAGTTGGAACACATTGCATGCGGTGGCTCTACCGCCGGGCTTGCCGGTAACATTGGCGGTTTCAAGGAAGCGCAAAACTCGATTCCCGTTCGCTTGCTCGATCACCTCGGATGGGTCACCTGCCCATTTGCCGAATTGTAGCGGGAATTCCTGAGGGATAGGACCGAGGGATTTTTCAAAATTACCATTGGCCACTGAGATCGCTGTTGCCTCGGATTTCGGTGACTGCATCGCCCAAACGACTCCGACTCCAAGTAGTCCCACAAAAGCTCCGGCGACAACGGCGGCGGCGAGTGGCTTTAGCCGGTTGAGAGGGGAAGGTCTAACCATGGGAGCTGGAGCGGGCTCCACAGCTAGGGTGAATATCTCCTCACCGAGGGCTCCATGAATGCGGGCGGCTTTGAGATACTCAAGTCTCACCTTGGCATCGGTCTCGATTTCTTTTGAAAGTTTACTGGCTTCTTTTTCGGTGGTTTGACCATCGAGGTGCTTTTGAATGAGGGATTGCCAATCGGGGGATTCAGTCATGCTTGGGCCTTTCTAATTTGTCGTTCGATACATGCCTGCAAGTCGCGGCGTGCACGTTGGATCGTTTTGTAAATCGCTTCGACCGAGCGGCCTTCGCGTTCTGAGAGGGTTTCTGGGCTACGCTCTTCATGGTAGTAGCCTTTGACTAGACGACGGGCCCTTTCGCTGAGTTTACCCATGCAGTTAGCGAGGTGGGTTTCGATGGCGTCGTCCATTTTACCCATCGTCTGCATTTCCTGCTCAAGGGCTTCGATGGCTTGTTCGGATAGCTGGGCACGACGGGATTCACGGGCCAGAAAGCGCCGGGTTTGAATGCGGGAAAACCCCATGGCCCAATTGACGAAAGGACGAGTGGTGTCGTAGCTAGGAAATTGCCGCCAGAGGGCGACGGCCGTTTCTTGCATGATTTCCCGGGCATCGGCTCGGTTCGGAACGCTGACCAAAATAGAGCGCAGTATCACCGGCTCGCTCTCGAGAAGCAGGCGCGTGAAACGTTCGTGGTCATCGTTCGAGTTCGGATTGAGCATGGCGGAAAGAGATAAACTTCATTACAGGTTCACTAAAAAGTAAACTATTGGACAAAAAAGATGAGCTTTTTTTGAGATGGCAGCATCGCCACGCTCATCTTCTTTCACTATTTTTTTCCTTCGCTTCCTGCTTCGGTTTTAACCGACCATCGCTGATAACCCAGCCGTGCCTGGTGGGGATGACAGGACCTGGGTTTCTGTCCTTAAATTTCGTAGGCTTTGGCGGAGCGGCATGGGTGGCTTTCCACTGGGTGTATTGCTTGTCGACGTTGCTAACTACTTCCGGAAATTTGCTGGCGACGTCTTTTTCCTCGCGTGGATCTTTGACGAGATTGAAAAGCTGCCAGGAGTCGTTTTCTTTCTTACGGTAGTGTCGCCATTGCTTCCAGCGTGCAGCGACCAAGTGACGGTGCTTGGAGTCGTTAGGGTCGTTGTTGAGCCAAAAAACATACTCGTGCGGATCTCCTTTTTTCTCCCCGCGCAGGAACGGGATGAGGTCGACGCCATCTACGTGCTTG
>JABHEX010000065.1 GCA_018676385.1 Akkermansiaceae bacterium | reverse complement strand
TGAGTAAGATCGAGTCCCGTCCATCTAAACAGCGAGATTGGGAATACATCTTCTACGTCGACCTCGCAGGGCATTGTACGGAGCCGGCGGTCGCTGATGCTTTGGTTGAGCTTGAGAAGCACTGCTCGTTGGTTAAGATGTTTGGTAGCTACCCAGACACAGAGAAATAAAAACGAGGAAATTAAATCTTGCAATAGATCTAGGCAAACACTAGTTTCCGCCCGCGTCCACGAGGGCACAATCACTTTTAATCGCGGGGTGGAGCAGCCAGGTAGCTCGTCAGGCTCATAACCTGAAGGTCGTAGGTTCAAATCCTACCCCCGCAACCAACTTAAAGCTCTGTAAGCACAATACTTACAGAGCTTTTTTGTCTATAGGCATAGATTTTTAAAACGCTGACATGAATGACTGTGGAAAGCCACGTTAGTCGTCACGTACATGGCGATCGAGCGGTGGATAATACTTATATTTCCAGTCAACCTATCGTCTAAAACCTAGTTCAATGGTATAGTAGCTTGGGTTTAGTTCGGCTAGCGGTTCTTGGAGTTTTTCCAACTCTTGTGCTGGGCCGTGAATTTCGAGGCGAATGAGTTCAGAAATTGAAAGTGCTTGTTCAAGTAACGGCCCGATTTTTTCGATGTGATTTAGTACGCCCTCAGCATTTTCATATCCTTCACGGCAATGCACGGTATTTTCGTGTATGGTGAAACCATAAAACATGCAGAGTGGTTCTTGTTTGGTCTGCTCAACCATGGCGGGAAGCAGAGCTTTAAATTGGTCTAACTTGTCGTCAGGAACATCAAAATAAGGGACTATTGTGCAGCAATTATCATGTAACATGCGCGTTTTTATACAATGCGTTGTCATTACTCCAAGTATAATCGTATCTATGTGTATCAGAGCTTTTTAATCATAGAGAGTAAGACTATAATGCTAGCATGTCTTCAGTAAGTCGTGCAGATGATGCCACTCAGCTTGTCCAACAGCTGCAGTCGGAGTTCGTTAGGGGGCTCGAGGGTGTTGCTTCTGGTGTCGGTGAAAATCAAAGATTTGTTAGGTTTGAATGGTTGCGTGACGGCGGCATACACGGTGGAGGAAACCGTTATTCATCGGCGGGTAACAGCGTTTTTAACCGCGCCTCCGTGAATGTATCTCATATTCACTATGACGATATGCCGAATAAGGCACTATCATCGGCGACTGCAATTTCTACAATCATTCATCCCTGTAATCCCCATGCACCATCAGTGCATATGCATATTAGCTGGACAGAAATGAGAGATGGTAATGGATACTGGCGCTTGATGGCGGATCTTAATCCAGCGATTTTCTATCCAGAAGATGCAGAGACCTTTGAGAAATCTCTTGCGGACACAAGCCCCACAAACATCAAAGAGGCATTGGAGGAGGGGAAGAGATATTTTTATATTCCCACGCTAGACAGACACCGAGGTACTACTCATTTCTATCTTGAAAAATACCAATCTGGTGATTTTGAGGCTGATATAGCATTAGCACGCGATATTGGGAGGCAAGTAATCACTACTTACCTCACGATTTTTCAGCAGGCACTTGAAAATAGAACAGCGATCACGAAGGAAGATAAAAATGCACAATTAGATTATCACACACTGTATTTTTTCCAAGTTTTGACACTGGATCGCGGCACGACATCAGGACTTCTGGTGCACGCCCAAAATGACCATGGTGTCATGGGCTCTCTTCCAAGTTATGTTAACAAGAATCTACTCTTGAGCTGGCTAAATCAAATAGAGCACCCTCAGAATGAGTTGCTCGCAGCGCTGATTGGCAGGCTCCCAGATACAGGAGAGGTGAACGATGAGACGCGAGGGCTATTAGCAGAGGTTGTACGCAAGCACTACGGCAAACATCCTGAGGCTATTAAGCTGCAAGCATCAGGTAGTGTAATTCCTCCAACGCTCAAGAATCATAGTTAGCTATCAGGCTTTTCTTTGATCTTTGATTGGATACGCAGTTCGCGGAGTTGGAGTGTATCCACCTCAGCGGGTGAGGCTGACATAATGTCTATTCCTTTGTTGTTTTTTGGGAAAGCTATAACCTCGCGTATTGATTCCTCGCCACAAACCAGCATGGCTAGACGATCCAGGCCTAAAGCTATACCTCCATGAGGTGGGGCCCCAAATTTAAATGCCTCAAGTATGTGCCCAAACATACTTTGCTTTTCTTCCTCGGTAACACCGAGGGCTGTAAACATGGCAGATTGTAATTCAGCTTCATGAATCCGAATTGATCCACCACCTAATTCATATCCATTTAGAATCACGTCATATGCTTGCGCTCTGAGCCCAGCGTATTCACCTGACTTGAGTTTTTCCTCATCCTCAGGTATAGGACGAGTAAATGGGTGGTGCACAGCATTCCACTTACCTTCCTCTTCATCGAATCCGAGTAACGGGAACTCGGTGACCCAGAGAAAATCCAAATCGTTATTTTCCTCTAGAATATTTTGTAAATCAGCGCAGCATAATCTGATACGCCCTAAGACTTCACATACTGTTTCCCAATCACCAGCACCAAAAAGTATTAGGTCACCTGGCTCAATGTTGAGTTTTTCGCGAAGAGCTTCCACTTCAATATCGGTCATGCGTTTGACGAATGGAGAGCGCCAAGTTGAACGATCCTCCTCGCGTGCCTGGATGTATGCTAAGCCCTTCGATCCTGCCTCAATAGCTGTCTGAGTGAGTTTTTCAATCTGACCTTGGGTGGCACTTGCAAAACCCTTTGCGTTGATTGCCTTAACTACGCCGCCGTCAGAAATGGCTCCCGAAAACACGCGAAATTCACAGTCCTTCAGCTCCTCGCTGAGATCCGTGAGATGATACCCGAATCGTCTGTCAGGTTTGTCCGAGCCATAGGTGTTCATGGCGTCGTTGTAAGTAATACGATCAAATTTTTCGGGGATATCAACATCAAGAGACTTTTTGAAAACCTTACTTAACAAGCCCTCAATTAGTGTGTGCATGTCATCCGGAGTGACAAACGAGGCCTCTACATCAATCTGTGTGAACTCAGGTTGGCGATCAGCGCGAAGATCTTCATCACGGAAACAGCGCGCAATTTGGAAATACTTTTCCATACCACCACACATGAGCAGCTGTTTGTATTGCTGAGGAGCTTGAGGCAGTGCGTAGAATTTACCTGGTTGCATACGCGAGGGCACAAGAAAATCACGAGCGCCTTCAGGTGTCGATTTTGACAGAATGGGCGTCTCGATTTCACAAAAGCCTTCTTCGTCGAGGAAGTTACGTGTGGATTGAGTGATGCGGTGACGCTGGCGCAAATTCTTAGTCATCCGCTCTCGGCGGATGTCTAAGTAGCGATATTTCATTCGTAAGTCCTCGTTGGAAAGTTCTTTATCTAGCTGAAAGGGAAGGACTTCGGACTTATTGATAATCGTAAGCTTGCTGGCAGAAATTTCAATGGACCCGGTCTGCATGTCAGGGTTTACCGTCGAAACGCCATCGATTTCAGGGCGTTTCTCGACAAGGCCTGTTACTTGGATCATGTCTTCACTGCGCAACGTTTTCGCCAATTCAGCGGCCTTGGCATTTTCTTCTGGGCGGAATACGCATTGGGTCATGCCCTCACGATCACGTAGGTCAATGAAGGCAACTCCACCATGATCTCGGTTTGAGTTGACCCAGCCAATCAGAGTTACGGTTTCGCTGATATTGGAATGATTGATTTCGTTGCAGGTATGCGTTCGCATTTCGTTGTTGTAGTAAATGGTGAAACTAGAGATCCGCTAGGCGATTAGGGGCCCATCGGGAGAGTCGAGGTGTTTCTTAATTGATTCGATGAGATCTGTGTTTGGATGAATGGTTTCCTCTGTGCGGAATGATAAGGTCTTAAGTTGCATTTCAGGAAACTCTGAGCCAATGACCAGTGCTAAGCGTGCACCAGATTGTTCGGCCTTTTTGAACTGCTTGCCAACATTTAGCTGTGACATGCTGAAGTCTGAATGAATCCCTGCATTGCGCAGCTCGGACAGGATTCTGAGAGTATCTGACCGTTTCGACTCATCAGCGACCACAATATAGACATCACATGCTGGATTGCGTTGCATCCACGCCTCCATTGCCATTTTGGCGTTAGGTGTCTCTTCAATGAAGTTACGGATAACCATATCTCCCATTGCAAAGCCTGTCGCAGGAAGATCGGCAGCGCCGTCTGAGAGTGTAGAGAGCAGACCGTCGTAGCGCCCTCCGCCAGCGACCGCACGCATAGATTTTTTCCTATCAAAAATTTCAAAGACAGCGCCAGTGTAGTAAGCCAGACCTCGAACTATCGTAAGATCAAGTTCAAGGAACTGCCCTAGGCCGCGTGCATTTAAGTTGTCCTGAATCTCACGAAAGGCAGCTGAGGCATTTTCTGGGTTGGCTATGAATGCATCAACCAGCTCACGTGTCACCCCGAACTCAGCGAGTTGTTTGTCAAGTATTTCGGGCTTGAGCTTCTCGAGGCGGTCAATCAGCGGCAGAAACCCTGCTGTATCTGATATCTGATTTGCAGAACAAAAACCAAGCCAGCTCTCGCGATCTGATGCTCGAATTACAAAATCATCTTCTTTAAAACCGAGTGCAAGCATCGTATCAATGGCCAGCGAGATTAATTCGGCATCAGCTGATGCCGATGCTTCGCCGAGTATGTCGGCATTGAACTGTATAAACTCACGCCCGCGCCCTTTTTGTGGCTTCTCATAACGAAAGCAGGGGCCGATTTGAAACCATTTTAGTGGTTTGGGGAAGTCACGTTGATTAGCACCTACAATACGCGCAAGGGAAGCGGTTAGCTCTGGGCGCAGAGTGATATCTCGGCCGCCTTGATCTTCAAAACGAAACAGCTGTCCAGTTAGTTCGCCACCTGTCTTTTTCAGATAAAGTTCAGTCGGCT
>JABHEX010000007.1 GCA_018676385.1 Akkermansiaceae bacterium | reverse complement strand
TATCGTAAAATTCATCTTCCTGGTCACGTAGAACCTCAGCCAGACAGAGAGTTCCAGCACCTTGAAAAACGTTATTTCGAACCTGGAAACCTTGGGTTTCCGGTGTTTAAAGGGTTTGGTGGAAATATGGGCATGGCAATTTGTAATGATCGACGCTGGCCAGAAACCTACCGAGTGATGGGCTTGCAAGCCGTCGAGATGGTAATGCTAGGATACAATACGCCTTTTGGACATGTCGGAAATCAGGCCATGGATAGCCTAACCCTGTTTCACAATCACCTGTCGATGCAGGCTGGGGCTTATCAAAACGCAACCTGGGTGGTCGGGACAGCAAAATGCGGAAACGAAGAGGGATCAAAAATGGGTGGGCAAAGTGTAATTATTGCACCCTCTGGCGAAATCGTTTCCATGGCTGTTACGGTTGAAGATGAAGTGATTACAGCCCGCTGTGACCTTGATATGGGTACTCTATATCGTGAAACAATTTTTGATTTTGCAGCCCATCGTAGACCGGAGCACTATAGTTTGATTGTGGAGCGAACTGGAGCGATTCCACCTAGCTGAGGGAGAAAATACATGACTACACTCATCAAAGGTGGAACTGTCATCACCGCTGACCAAAATTTTACTGCTGATATCAAAATCGACGGTGAACTAATAGTAGACATAGGAACAGGGCTGACAGCTGAAAATATTATAGATGCCTCTGGATGCTATGTCATGCCCGGAGGTATAGACCCGCACACCCACCTAGAAATGCCTTTTTTTGGAACCACAACTGCCGAAACATGGGAAAGCGGAACTTTTGCTGCGGCTTCTGGTGGAACAACAATGATTGTCGATATGGTAGTGCCAGGTGAAGGGGGAATGCTTCCTGCCTTAGAACAATGGCAGGAGCGTGCAGCTCGGCAAGCCTCCTGTGACTACGGGTTTCACATGTCGGTAACTGGATGGAATGAGAAAATTTTTAATGATATGGAGAAGGTGGTAGAAAAAGGAGTGAACACTTTCAAACATTTCATGGCCTATAAGGGCGCATTAATGGTTAATGATGATGAAATGTACGCCTCCTTTGTCAGATCAGCAGCCTTGGGAGCTTTCCCACTAGTTCATGCCGAAAATGGCGATTTGGTAGCAAGCCTACAGCAAAAGCTATTAAATGAAGGCAATAACGGACCTGAGGCCCATGCCTATTCACGCCCGCCACAAGTCGAGGGGGAGGCTACCAACCGAGCAATCACAATTGCGGATGCAGTAGGAGTGCCCATTTATATTGTACATACGTCTAGCGAAGATGCTCATGAAGCTATCCGGCGCGCACGACAAAAAGGCCAGCGGGTCTGGGGCGAGCCTTTGATCCAGCATTTGCTTTTGGATGATAGTGAATATGCACATCCAGATTGGAATTATGCGGCTCAACGCGTTATGTCGCCCCCATTTAGAGATAAATCACATCAGGACGGATTATGGGCTGGCCTCGCTGCAGGATCGCTGCAAGTAGTGGCCACTGATCACTGCGCTTTTACAACTGAACAAAAGCGGTTAGGATTTGGTGACTTCACAAAAATTCCTAATGGTACTGGCGGCCTGGAGGACAGGCTTTCATTACTATGGACATATGGGGTTAAAACTGGGCGGTTAACGAAAAATGAATTTGTTGCTGTCACCTCAACGAATATAGCAAAAATTCTCAATATCTATCCGCGAAAAGGAGGGATCCTTAAAGGAGCCGATGCAGACCTTGTCATTTGGGATCCAAAAGCGGAGAAAACAATCAGTGCAAAGACACAAAAATCAATTATTGATTATAACGTTTTTGAAAACTTTAAGGTTACCGGCTTACCTCGCTTCACTCTTTCGCGTGGAAATATAATCTGGCAAGCTGGTGCAAACTCACAGCCACAGCCTGGTCACGGAAAGCATATTGAAAGAGCCGCTTTCCCATCTGCAAACAGAGCCTCATCCACTTGGAAGGATCTAATCGCACCGCGCCCAATCTTACGCGATAAAAAACATATGCCTATAGGGGTTTGAACGTCATCCCTGTTGAAACTTAAAGGAGAGATTCATGACTAAAAAAATTATGTGTGCATTTGGTACAGATATCGACTCAGTAGCAGGTTGGATTGGGTCTTATGGCGGTGGCGACAGCCCATCTGATATTCAACGCGGTATATTCGCGACCGAAGTTGGAATACCACGATTGTTGAAATTATTTAAAAAATATGACATGCAAACTAGCTTTTTCATTCCTGGGCATAGTCTGGAGACTTTTCCCAAGGAAATGCAGATGATCGTTGAGGCCGGCCACGAGGTAGGCGCACATGGATATATGCACGAAAACCCAGTAGCGATGACCCCTACTCAAGAAGAAGATGTTTTGGTCAAGTCAATTGAGCTGATAGAAAAACTTACTGGAAAGGTTCCGACAGGATATGTTGCCCCCTGGTGGGAAATGTCAAACTCAACAGCAGCTCTTTTACAAAAATACAGTTTTTCGTACGATCACAGCCAAATGTACCGTGATTTTCAGCCATTTTATGCGCGCGTTGGAGACGAGTGGAACGTAATTGATTATACAACATCCGCGTCCGAGTGGATGCATCCACTTAAGCATGGAAAAGAAATCGACTTGGTTGATATTGGTGCTAATTGGTATGTGGACGATTTACCCCCAATGCTATTTATGAAAAAATCCCCCAACAGTCATGGCTTTGTGAGCCCACGGGACATAGAGCAGTTGTGGCGAGATCAATTTGACTGGGTGTATAGGGAAATGGATTATGGAGTTTTTGCTCTAACTATACACCCAGATGTTTCAGGCAGACCACAGGTGTTATTAATGCTTGAGCGATTAATCGAATATATCAACGGTCATGAGGGATGCGAATGGATGACTTTCGACGCAATCGCAAATGATTTTAGATCGCGGTATCCTTTCGATGGTGAGGCCCGCCCGGAGGTGATCTGATATGTGTGGAAGCTGCGGGTTTCCCGCAGCTCCGGGCCACTGGACTGAGTCCGGGGCAGCCAGCGCCCCTGACAGATTAAGGGAACGTTTGCGGCGTGTGAAAATTTTAAAAAAAGTGTTGAAAGTTGCTAGTCTATCTGTCCACGATGGGGGGCTAGTGCCTGGGATACAACTCTATGATTTAAGTGGAAGACAGGTCATAGTGCAAGATCTCGAACAGTTATGGATAGAGGCCGAAAAGCTGTCAGGTAAGCCTTTTGATCCGCTAAATCCAATATTTTTGACTGCTGATAATTAGAATGGCAGATACCCGAATTCGTCTGACAATTGTTGGAGGTTATCTAGGCTCTGGCAAGACAACCTGGCTGCGACACCAATTGCACGAGGGTAACTTTACCAGGTCACATATAATCATAAACGAAGCAGCGGAAATACCAATCGATAACACACTTTTGTCTGGAGCCTCTGGACTCAGTGTTTTGGCAGGTGGCTGTGTTTGTTGCGAAGGAAAACTTGATTTACTCAAAGAACTAAAATGTATTTGTGACCAACGCAGCGGTCTACAAAATGGTAGGCAACGAATTGATCATATTATTCTGGAGACGAGTGGTCTGGCAGACCCTGCATCGATTGTCACGTTAATACAAACTGATTCAATACTCATTCGGCAGATTGTTATTCGTGAAACTATAGTGGTAGCGGATGCAGTCAACGCTCTGGAGCAGATGCAGGTAGATGCACTTGGGCGCTCTCAAATTGAGGCGGCCGATCAAATTATATTAACTAAAACAGACTTAGTTGGCCATGAACATCTGCTGTGCCTTTCAGCATCGTTAGCAGCTGTTAATCCTGCCGCAGCGCTTAGCGCGGCCGTTTACGGTAGTGATGTCAAATTACCTCCGATCCCTCCAAACACGGCGCTTTATGAATTGCCAAATATATCAACAAATGTACGACTTCCGATCAGCGCTGTACAACTTGATCTAGGAGTGACGCCGGACTGGACGGCCTTTACTGTCTGGTTATCCGCACTTTTGCATGTACGGGGCTGTGAGATAGTTCGAGTTAAAGGTCTAATCAGTACACCTGCCGGTCTACTTTTGCTGCAAGCCGTTCGAAATGTGATTCAGTCACCGGAGGTTCTTCCTGACAATAGCGTCGAACTTATCTTACAAAATAAAATCGCTGTGATTGGGTATGGATTTAAAAAGCAAGATTTAATTAAATCGGTTCAATATTTTTCCAATCCGGGATGATTTTAACTTGGGGCTGACCCAGATAACTACTTCAAGTGACGCATAACCCATTATCTTAGCGTTATAACTGTCTTTAAGGGTCACTGTTGTTAAAACGCCACTCACATTCCTTCAAACATAGACCAAATTGAGCCCTGGGAATACCATTGAATTTGCTCATATGCCGCTTGGCTTGGTTCCAGAAATTCTCGATGCCATTGATATGGTTGTGGCGGTCGGCAAATAGCTTAGAATGGTTTATGCGGAAGTGGTGGAAATCCGACACATCCAGCACGCTGTAGCTTCTCCAGCAGTCTGAATATACGATACTATCCGGCACAACCTTGCGCTTGATGATCGGGATCAGAGTGGCTCCTGAAGTATTTGGGATAATCTTGGTGTAAACCTTTCCACCCCTTTTAATAGGCCAAATACACGGATTTTACCCACAGCACCGCGCCCACGTTTTCCGTTCCGTCTGCCACCAAAGTAGCTTTCATCAACTTCAATTTCTCCGCCAAACATAGCTTCGCTTTCAGCTTCCAGTTTATAGGCGATAATTTCGCGCAGCCGGAGAAAATAAAAGGCTGCTGTCTTGCGGTGTACACCGCAAAGGCTGGCCGTAGTTCGTGCTGTCGATCCCGAAACAAAATGCTCCATGAGGCGATCTTGTTTGTAGGGACTTAGCGTCTCTTTCTCATGCTTCCCATTATAACCTCTTCTTAGGTTATCTGGGTCAGCCCCTATAACTTTTTAAACACGACCAATTTGGGAGTTTCCCACTGGTTTCAATGAAAAATTTTAATTGATTGTAACTCCAGCCTGAGAAACCATTGCATGTAGCAGAACATTCGTGCCTGCAGCAAGATCCTGGGCTGACGCAAATTCGTCTACATTGTGACTTATTCCTTTGCGGCACGGCACAAATATCATCGCAGTTGAAGCCTTTAAAGCTATGTTGCACGCATCATGCAAGGCGCCACTAGTTATGCGCTCGTATCTATAGTGTAAATTAATTGCAGCATTTTCGAGGGTATTAACCAGATCTTTATCAAATATGGTTGGTGCTATATTGGCCGTTTGCTCTGTTCTGCTCTGGCAGCCATTAGCTAAGGAAATTGATTGGCATAACTCTGAGCATTGCCGGAACATCTCCTGCAGAACGCTCTCCTTTGGGTGACGCATATCTATCAGAAAAGAAGCTTTATTTACTATTGTACTTGGACCATCGGTAGAAGTCTGTAAACGACAAACGCTAAGGCGCGCATCTGACCCAGATGAGCATCCTATCTGGTTTACAGCATCAATTATTCTTGCCGCAGTTAAAAGAGCATCCTGTCGCATGTCTAATGGAACTGTGCCGGCGTGGCCATTCGTGCCTAAAATCTCGACATTCATCCACTTTAAACCTTGAACTGCGGTTACAATACCAACCTGTTTCTTGTGGGCTTCCAACATAGGTCCCTGCTCAATATGAAGTTCGATGAAAGTACCAAGATTTAATTCATTTCGAATATCCCCTCCCTGCCAACCACGGGCTTTGGCTTCGTCGCCAAACCGCGCGCCATCGATGGCTTGAGTTTGATTTAAATTTCCATCACTTATATTTCCAACGAACCAATTTG
>JABHEX010000064.1 GCA_018676385.1 Akkermansiaceae bacterium | reverse complement strand
GTACACTGCTTTTTATCACCAAATTTAAGTCTGAGGGCAACAAAGAGTTCACTCTTAAAACAGCTCTTCTTATTGGGCTCGGTGCGTTAGGATTTCTAGCTCGGCGCAAGAGAACAGCTTAGGTCGAACAAGCAGGTGGACTCAACGCGCTACCGCGCGTGAGTCACCTTTGACGTTCGGCAATAATAATATGATCACTCTACTACGAATAATTGTCCTTCTGTCAATATTTCAACCACTTGTTCGGGCTGAGGTGATAGCGAAAAAGATTCCTGTTGCAAAAGGCGTGCCCCAATTAGAATCACTTCGATCTAATGTAAGTAAGGCTTTAGGTGAGTCTATATACTCAGGTCCAGCATCATCTCTGTATTATACCGGAGAATACTTTTTAGAAGTATGTTATCGTATGCCCAAGGTCACACATTTAACTTATTTGCGTGCCTCAGACCCTACTGAATTTGTGACGGCTTACAAAGCTCGTGACCAAAAGGGGCTTGTTCTAGCTAAGTTGAAGGACATAGAAATTCAAGAATTGTTATCTCGTCATGCAGTCGATTCTACAGGAGCCAAACTGAGCTGGAAGTCTCATGGTGAGAACCGTTGGCTGCGTAATGATGGTAACCTTGCAAAATACGATGTGGTGAATAAACAACTCATCATTGTGACTAAGAAACAGTCGAGAAAGCTCATAGGGTTTTAAACGGCTGAGAAGAAAACAAGCCGAACAAGATACAGCGTTACCAGATCAAGCCGAACAAGTCGGCGCACACCAACCCGCTACCCGCTGAGTAGTTGATTTTATGATCGTTCTAATCCATAACCCCTTCGCCGAAGATCGCCCCTGGTAGCGGGTGGGTGGCCTTTACGTTCGCCAAAGAACCCATGCTACTATCCTTCATCCTTGATCCAGTTGCTGACTTGATCGGAGACATCATACTCTTCTGGGACAAGTCGGATACTGAGCGCGTAAAGAGTATTCAACGCGCAAGGAATAAAGTGCTAGAAAGCCATGATGACCTGATGGTGGATTCTACGAAAAATCACCTCCTGCTCTGCACAAAAGCGGGTTTGTATCTTGTTTCTAGGCGACGTGCGTGGAAGACGAAAATGACTGACCAGGATGTTTCCCTCTATGAGAGACGAGGCCGAAGGGCGTTCTCCCGAATCGAGCGTAACCAAAAATAGAGGCGAACAAGCCGCGTCAGACCGACCCCTACCAGCCGCCTAGTTTCGATGATCTCCCGTAATTCAAACCCCAACCCTGCGTCCGACGCTCGCCCTCGCTGGTAGGGTCGCCTGCGCTTCGACGTTGGGCAATAAAATCATGAAGACACATGCAATATTACTTTCCTTTGTTCCTCTGCTGTTTCTGTCCTGCAAAGGAAAACAAGAACAGAATAATCCTGCATCTCTAGTTGGAGTATATAGCAATCAAGCTGAAGGCTTTCAAACTGTTACTGTAACTTTGGGGCGTAATGGAGCTGGTTTTCTTTCTGGAGCAGTTGCAAGTGCTCCCGTCAGAACGTGGAATTATTCCGAAAAAGATAAAACAATTTCTATTGAAGGGTTGTTCGGCGATGGCAACACATCAGATACCATGCTATTCGTTTACGACCCTTCAGCGAAAACCCTAAAAGGTAAAGGCAAAGGTTTTAATGGTACACTCAACCTTCTTTCCGACAAACGATCTTTAAGCTTTTTAAATCGTTGGGATAAGGTTGCCGATAAGGGAGCATTAGATGCAGCCCGAGATTACGCACAAGCCAACGTTGCCTTTGATAAGGAGAAGCTGATCATTACGACTATGAACACTGTTGATCCTGTGATCAAAAAGAATCTGGTAGATCGTGGTTTCTCTTTAGAGTCCAATGATGAGTGCTTTGCGATCATAGGCTATTCAAAAGGGCAGATGAACCATCGCACGATTCAGCTACGCATAGAAAATAGTGCGTGGAAAGTAGTTCAAGAAAAATGAGCCTAACAAGTCGCTGCATCCGACCCCTCACCGTCCACGACGCCGATCTTGATAGAGCGGAGGATGGTTTTCGGTGATTCGGCTGTTGTCCCGGGGTCGGTTGAGCTATACGTTCTGCATAAAAAATGTCACAAAATGGGAGAACTCACACAATAGGTAGCATGAGAAATATATTTTACACGACCACTTTCGTTCTTCTCCTAGCCTCCAACGTGATGGCCAAAAGAAATGCGCCTGAAGAAGTCCCACCTATTGCAACGGACAAGGCCGTATTCTCTGTGCCCCACTTCGCGTATCTTAATGATACCCAGAACGGTGGAGTGGTTGAAGCACGCCACCCTAAAACCAAGAAGCTTTTGTGGCGGATCCAGATCTACAAGACCGATTACGATAAGGGGTTGGAGCAATGTGTTCAGGATGTCTTCATTAAGACCCTCTCCTTCGACAAAAGTCATAACTTGCTGGTAATGTCTGACGAAAAATCCAGAGTGTTTGTTTTCAACCTGACCACAAAGAGGGTGACCCAGATTAAATGAGGCGAAGCGAGTCGTTCTTTTGAGCGCCCACCAAAACCGCAGAACAAGGCAGCGCACACCAATCCACTACCCGCCCCGAGTCAAAATCGAATGATAATTCCAACCCTTAATCCAGAAGTCGGAGCGCGCCCTCGGTCAGGCGTAGGATGACTCTGACGTTCTGCTGAGAATGAAGAGAGATACGACCGTTACCCTATGGCGACGATGGTCGAGGGGGGCTCCCGAGCCACTGGATGCCCATGCTAATTAGTTAAACATTACTTTCGCCGGCCAAAATCAATCCCATCGCCTAAATTGTGAAATTTATTGAATCCAATCCGTTGTCATAAACGAAGGCTTTTGTGAAGGCCGGTTTCGGCAAAGAACTCAAAACATACAAATACCATGAAACTAAACATCAAAGCCAGGATTGGCCTACTCAGCCTATTGATTCTTCCTCTTTTCTCTGCAGCTAATGCAAAAGACGACCCGCCCCTTCACCTATTCCTCTTCATCGGTGGGATCAATATGGAAGGCAAAGGCCATGTGAAAGAGCGGGACATCGAGGCCTGCGGAGACGCGCTGATGTGGGACAGCCGCGCCAAGTCATGGGTTGAGGCACGGCCGCCGTTCAGTCGGATGTCGCCCCATTCGTTTATTCGTAAGCACAATGCTCATCGGCATCTTGGGCCTGGCCCCAGCTTTGTACAGGAATACACCAAGGCCAATCCCGGGGTTAGAGTGGGAATCATCAATGCATCGCGCAATGTGATGGATGCTCGAGATTGGCAGGGGCGATATATCAAGACCGCGATTGGAATTACGAAACAAGCACTTGCTTCCCAGCCCGAGGGAGCGGGTAAACCGGTTCTCAAAGGAGTGCTATGGCATGGTGGTGGGGAGGCGGTTCAAGAAGGACAATTAGAGCGATATCCCAAAGTGCTCGCGGAGATGATTGAAAATCTGCGGAAGGAGTTGGCTGGCGGCAAGTCGCTTCCCGTCGTCTTCGGTCAGCTTGAGACCGAATCGGACTTTGCCAAACTCTACTACGTTCCATTCAACAAAATGATCGTGAAGCAAGCCGACGTCATTCCCCTAACGGCCTGCGTCACGACTGAAGGGATTAAAGGGCATGGCATGTTCTTCTATAGTCAGGGCTACCGTGACCTGGGTGAGCGTTATGCTAAGGAGATGATCCAGTTGCTGGAAGAGGTTCATGCAGACGGTAAGAATGGGATGGACTCAACAACGGAAAAGGAAAACCAGAATGCAGAACAAGACGGTGCTGGACAACCGGCTACCCGCTCCGAGTCGGAATGATTACCGCAGCTACAATCATTGAACCACAGTCGGGGCTGCGCCGCCGGTAGCCGGTGCCAGACCTTTGACGTTGGGCAATAATAAGAATAATGGAACCATCCAGCGAAAATAACCTGATAGAGCTGATCTGTGTGCGATGTGGGCATTCCAATAATGAACGGGCTTCAAGGTGTGCCGAATGCAGATCTCCACTTGACGATTTTGCCTCAACCTCACCGTGGGAGATGGGGACAACTTCAAGCTCTGCCTACTCATCAGTTACCAGTCCACGAACGAAACCCGTCATATTCTGGGGTGTATGGTTATATTTTGGACCATCAGCTGTCGGAGCTATATGGTATATCGTATCATTCATCTCATCATTTTTCGGGTCGGTAAGTCCAGTGGTCGATGATGATCCTGAACTTATGGGAGGTAGTATCCTGATTTTGATTATGATGATTCTGTATGGTGCATTGAGCATGTGGGCATTATGGTCAGTTTCCAAAGGTTACTTTCGGAAGCCATAATGTGGTCGAACAAGTCGCTGCATCCGACCCCTCACCGTCCACGACAGCCCAATCTGATAGAGTGAATGATCGTTTTTGGTGATTCGGCTGTTGTCCCGGGGTCGGTTGAGCTATACGTTGGGCAATAATAAGCTGACAAAATCAGCGCACAGGGTATAATCACCCCATGAATGCTACGGAGATACAACAGGAGGCGCTGACGTTGCCGGAAGATCAGCGCGCAAGACTCGCCGCAGATTTGCTTGAATCGCTACCGGTCGTGCTTTCTGATCGTGACGACGGCTCAGCTGAGGCACGCCGCCGCCTTGATGAGATGCAGCGTGACCCCTCGGTAGGACGTTCATGGGAGCAGATCAAAGCAGGCCTTGGGAGATAGATGCCTCAGCTTATTTACCATCGTCTTATACAGCGAGACTTACGGTCTGCCCTCGATCACTATGACAGTGAGGGGGGAGCGAAGTTAGGAGACCGATTTTTCAGCGAGGTGGAGGCAGCGGTTTCGGCCATCATGAAGAATCCCCAAGGGCATCATTTTTCCGATGGCGGACTGCGTAGGGTGTCATTGAAATCATTCCCATACCATTTCCTTTACGAAGCGGACGATGAGATTGTTTGGATTGCAGTATTGAGGCACGATAGGCGTCATCCGAGTTTTGGGCTGCGAAGAAAAAAATAGGCCCAACAAGTCGCTGCATCCGACCCCTCACCGTCCACGACAGCCCAATCTGATAGAGTGAATGATCGTTTTTGGTGATTCGGCTGTTGTCCCGGGGTCGGTTGAGCTATACGTTCTGCAAAG
>JABHEX010000063.1 GCA_018676385.1 Akkermansiaceae bacterium | reverse complement strand
CAAAATCCTCTGGTTGATCTTGCTGAAGCATCATCCATTGCATACGCACGTAGTCCTTTGCATGTCCCCAGTCACGCAAGGCATCCATGTTTCCAAGATAGAGACAAGGCTCTAATCCTTGAGCAATATTTGCCAAGGCGCGGGTGATTTTTCGTGTTACAAATGTTTCGCCGCGGCGTGGTGACTCGTGGTTAAAAAGGATGCCATTGCAGGCGTATATTCCATACGACTCGCGATAATTAACTGTGATCCAATAGGCATACATTTTAGCGGCGGCGTATGGAGAACGTGGATAAAACGGAGTGGTCTCCCTCTGGGGAATTTCCTGCACCTCTCCAAACAGCTCAGACGTAGATGCTTGATAGAATTTTGTCTTTTTCTCAAGTCCCAGAAAACGGATAGCCTCCAACAAACGAAGAGTGCCGAGAGCATCAACATCCGCAGTATACTCGGGTGATTCAAAGGAGACAGCCACGTGGGATTGTGCGCCCAGATTGTATAGTTCATCAGGCTGCACCTCACTAATAATTCGGGTAAGGTTCGATGAATCGCTGAGGTCGCCGTAGTGAAGTTTGAATCGTGAATTTTCTACGTGTGGGTCTTCGTAAATATGATCGACACGTTCAGTATTCAAAGAAGATGCACGGCGCTTGATACCGTGAACTTCGTATCCTTTTTCCAAGAGAAATTCTGCGAGGTAGGAGCCGTCTTGACCTGTGATACCTGTGATGAGTGCTTTTTTCATGTCTTTGTAGTCTGGAAGTTGAAGAGTGGCGATGCCCGGTAGTTAAACTACGGATCGGAAATAGGCAATAGCGCGGTCTAGGCCATCAGTAAGGCTGACTTGCGGTTCCCAATCGAGGTGCTTCTTAGCAAGAGTGATATCAGGCTTACGTTGTTTGGGATCGTCCCCCGGCAGTGGCTCAAATACGAGTTGTGATGAGCCCCCAACTTTGGCTAATACCTGATCGGCGAGTTCCAACATGGTGAACTCACTCGGATTGCCCATATTAATAGGGCCCGTGACTTCGTCCTGATTCATGAGCCGCACAAAACCGTCAATCAAATCATCAACGTAGCAAAATGACCGTGTCTGTGTACCGTCACCATAGATGGTTATGTCTTCACCACGGAGTGCCTGGCAAATGAAGTTGGAAACCACACGGCCGTCGTCCGGGTTCATACGTGGACCATACGTGTTAAATATTCTAACAATACGAATATCGACACCATTTTGGCGGTGGTAGTCCATGAATAATGTTTCTGCAGCGCGTTTGCCTTCATCATAGCACTAGCGAATACCGATAGGGTTAACATTTCCCCAGTAGGATTCTGGTTGAGGATGCACAGCTGGGTCACCGTAAACCTCGGAAGTGGATGCCTGAAAAACTCTGGCTTTACACCGCTTGGCTAGACCGAGGCAATTGATCGCACCCATGACAGATGTCTTGATCGTCTTGATGGCGTTATACTGGTAATGCGGCGGAGATGCCGGGCAGGCAAGATTGTAGATCTGATCAACCTCCACCTTGATGGGATCGATCACATCGTGCCGCATGAGCTCAAAACGTGGGTTGTCCGTGAGGTGTCTTACGTTATTCTTAGCCCCGGTGAAATAGTTATCCAGGCAGATAACCTCGTTACCCTCGTTGAGGAGGCGCTCGCAGAGATGGGAGCCGAGAAAGCCGGCTCCTCCAGTGATGAGAATACGTTTGGACATGACGTAGTTTGGAAGTTGGGAAGTGGTTTTAGATAGCAGATGACAGACTGCAGACAACAGAGAGTTAAACAGACTATAATTAGACGATAGGCGAGGACTTACAAAGTGGCTTTGATGGAGCGGATCAGACCTTGAATCATGGCTGATATTTCCCGAGATTCGGCCACGATTTGCTGAGTTTGTTCTTTTGAAATGATTTCAAGTTTTCCTGCGATGTAGGCTTGGGTGCGAAGTTCAGCGGATGAACCGCTGGCAATGTTGAGGAAGCGGATAAATTCTTTTGGTGTACCGCGGTCAGATCCTTCAGCAATATTTGAAGGGATTGAAAGAGAAGACCTGACCATCTGATCACGATAAGAATAATCGCGCGACTCTTGAAAGACGATGTATGTATCTTGAGCCAACTGACAACCACGCTTCCAAACATCCAGTTTCTCAAAATGATTTGTCATCATCGTCTCTGTTGTCAGGCTTCTGCTGTCTATTCTATCCTTTTCCAATAGCATAGACTTCGAAGCCTATGTTACGCAAGGCGTCGTGATCTAAGAGATTTCGTCCATCAAAAACGAATGCTGGTTTGTGCATATCATCGAGAATGCTTTGGAAATCAACTCTCCGAAATTCATCCCATTCTGTGAGAACTGCCACGCCATGTGCTCCTGAGGCAGCATCCTCACAGGAATCACAGATTGTAAGCTGGGCGTCGATCATTTCCTGGCTAATACCTACGTATTTAAGATCTTCAAAAATGTTTTGCTCTGGAACGCGAGGGTCGTGCAGCGCAATGTTGGCGCCCTCTAATAAAAGATCGCGGCATACATAAATTGATGCTGATTCGCGGGTGTCGTTCGTGTCTTTTTTGAAGGCAAAACCCCATACGGCAATGCGCTTTCCTCGCACGGTATTGAACAGGGTGTTAACGATCTTCTCGGAAAACCGTGACTTCTGCCAGTCGTTCATCTTAATAACACCTTCCCAATAAGAAGCAACTTGTGGCAGCCCAAAATGCTCGCAGAGATAAACCAGGTTAAGAATATCTTTCTGGAAGCATGAACCGCCGAATCCAACAGATGATTTTAGAAATTTTGGGCCGATCCGTGAATCCATTCCTATGGCGCGCGCTACCTCATCAACATCAGCACCCGTGGTTTCACAGAGTGCTGAGATGGAGTTGATGGAAGATATACGCTGTGCAAGAAAAGCATTGGCAACAAGCTTGGAAAGCTCAGACGACCATAGGTTGGTGGTGAGAATACGATCGCGCGGGATCCACTTATTGTATATACTAACAAGAGTTTCAACAGCAGCATCTCCTTCTGGTGTTTTTTCGCCACCAATGAGAATTCGATCTGGATCTTGCAAATCATCAATGGCCGTTCCCTCAGCAAGAAACTCAGGATTCGACAACACCTGAAACTGGCTGTCTTCTGAGTTTGCCGTGAGGATGGTTCTCATGGCCTCAGCAGTGCGCACCGGTATGGTGCTTTTTTCCACGATTATTTTTGGCCCTTTGGCGACCTTAGCTATCATGCGTGCCGCACCTTCAATGTAGCATAGGTCAGCAGCACGACCTGCACCGCGACCGTAAGTTTTAGTCGGCGTACCAACTGAGACAAAAATGATATCAGCGTCGACGATCGCGCCCGCAGTATCTGTAGAGAAAAACAAGTTGCGACCTCGGGCCTCCATCACAACTTCATGTAAGCCTGGTTCGTAAATAGGAAGGTCATCCGAATTCCAGGCCGCTATGCGCTCTTCATTTAGATCAACGACGTCGACCCGAATGTCAGGGCATTTAGCTGCAATCATTGCCATGGTAGGACCGCCAACATAACCAGCGCCGAT